>JAJXXM010000017.1:5567-19347 GCA_021781095.1 bacterium | reverse complement strand
GCCGGCTTATGGAAGCCTTAAGAGTCATTAAGGCGGCGGCGCAAGGCCCGCCCCCCTATCGGCGCCGAACCCGCAGGGATGCCCGATAACGACCAGGCGCAAGAGGCGGCCCTCGCCGCGCTCCGCCATACGGCCGCGCACGTTCTCGCGTACGCGGTGCAAGATTGCTTCCCCGACGCCAAGCCGACCATCGGCCCGGCGATCGAGAATGGCTTCTATTATGATTTCGACCGCGCGACGCCGTTTACGCCGGAGGATATCGAGCGGCTCGAGGCGCGGATGCGCGAGATCGTCGCCGCGAACTATCCGATGACGGGGGAGCGGGTCACGCGCGAGCAAGCGATCGACCGGTTTAAAAATAATCCGTATAAGGTCGAACTCGCGAAGGGCATTCCCGAAGGCGAGCCGGTCACGCTCTATACCATCGGCGAGTTTACCGATCTCTGCCGCGGCGGCCACGCCGAGCGGACCGGCGAACTCCGCGCCCTCAAACTCACCTCGGTCGCCGGCGCGTACTGGCGCGGCGACGAGAAGAACGCGATGTTGCAGCGGATCTACGGCACCGCCTGGCCGACGAAGGAGCAACTCGACGCCTACCTCGCGCAGATTGAGGAAGCGCAGAAGCGCGACCATCGGAAGCTCGGGGTCGAGCTCGATCTCTTCTCAATCGAGGAGGACGCCGGTGGCGGCCTCATTTTCTGGCATCCGAAGGGCGCCACGGTGCGCGGAATCGTCGAGCAATTTATTCGCGAAGGCCTACGCGAGCGCGGCTATCAACCCGTCGTCACTCCGCACGTCATGAGCGAGCGCCTCTACGCAATCTCGGGACACCTCGACAATTACGCTCAGAATATGTTCGGAGCGCTCGAGGTAGAGGAGCAGCGTTTTCGCCTGAAGCCGATGAACTGCCCCGGGCACATCCTGATCTATCGCGACAAACCGCGCTCCTATCGTGAGTTGCCGATTCGCTACTCCGAATTCGGCACGGTCTATCGCTACGAGCGCAGCGGCGTGCTCCACGGTCTCACCCGCGTGCGCGGCTTCACGCAGGATGACGCGCATCTCTTTTGTATGCCCGAGCAGCTCCAGGCGGAGTTCGAACAGACGCTTGACGAAGCGCTACGCCTGATGGATGCTTTCGGATTCATCGATTTTCAGTACGTCCTTTCGCGGCGCGAGGCGAAGGATCGTGTCGAGACCGACGAGATCGCCGAGAATGCGATTCGTGCGGCTCTCGCCGGCAAGGGCGTCGCATTCGAGATCGACGACGGCGGCGGTGCGTTCTACGGGCCGAAACTCGACATCAACGTGCGTGACGCGATCGGGCGCAAATGGCAGCTCGGTACCGTGCAGGTCGATTTCGTGCTGCCGCAGCGCTTCGATTTAAAATACCGCGGAAGCGACGGAAACGAACACGTTCCCGTAATGATCCATCGCGCGCTCGCCGGCTCGATGGAACGCTTCTTCGGCCTGCTCATCGAACATTACGGCGGCGCCTTCCCAACCTGGCTCGCTCCGATTCAGGCGGTCGTCGCGCCGATCTCCGAACATCAGCTCGAGTACGCGCGCGCCGTCGCCCGTTCGTTGCACGACCAGGGCTTCCGCGCGCAAGTCGATGAGAGCAACGAAAAAATCGGTTATAAAATCCGCCATTGGAGGACGCAACGCGTGCCGTACATTCTCGTCGTCGGGAAACAAGAGTTCGCCGACGGCACCGTCAACGTGAACCAACGCGGTGTCGAGGAGAAGCGCACGGTGACGTTGCACGCCTTCGCCGACGAATTGCGCGCCGAGATCGAGGCGCGCCGCCGATGAAGCGGAGGCCGCTCGCGGCGCTCGCCGCTCTCGCATTCACGCTCGCACTCGGCGCCTGCTCGGGGAACTTCGCAAGCGGCGGCACCGCCGCGCCGAACGGCTTCACGCCGCCCGGAGGGGTTGGAGCGAGCCCCCCCGTCAATCCGGCCGCGTCGCCCGGTAAAACCGTGCCGCGCCCGACGCCTCCCCCCGGCGACACGGTGACCTATCCGATATCGCAGGCGCCCTCGGGGCTGCCCTGCCCGGCAAGCAAAGGGTTTACCTGCGAGATCGCCTTCAATCTGCCGCTCCCATCCCCGAGCCCGAGCACCTCGCCCTCGCCCGGCGCATCATCGAAACCGCCGACGCCGAGTCCGAGCCCGAGCCCGACCCCGACACCGACGCCAACCGCTTCTCCCTCGCCGGGCGCATCGGGGGCACCGAGCGCCTCGCCGAGCGCGGTGCCGACGGGACCGCAGATCACGCTCCACATCGAGGCACTCACGAGCGATGCCCCGCCGATGGTGAAACCCGATACTAAGAGTGCCGGCACCGTCGTCCTCGTCGCGCTTCGCTTGACCACGAGCGCCGATACCACGATCTTCGGAGGAGCGCGCGTCGAGTACACGCTTCCCAAGGCTCAGGTCGCCGGCCGCGGCTTCGCCGTTCAACTCTTTCAAGAAGTGCACTTGAAGAAGAAATCCGTCGACACGTTCATCGGCACCTACGATCGCTCGACGCTGAAAAAAAATAGACTCACCTTTTCCTTCGTCACACCGAAGTTGCTGGTGAAGAAAGGCGAAACGTGGCTCCTCGTCCTCTACGGCGACGAGCGTCCCACAAAAACGTCGCCGAGCCCGAGCGCGAGCCCGACCACCGGCGCGACCCCGAGCGCGAGTGCGAGCCAGGCTCCAAGCACCGACGCGAGCCCGGCGGCATCGGCCTCGCCGTAAAAGAACGTGGGTACGCTCGCGGCGCTCCGTTCGCTCGATAGACGTGCAAAAACGAGTTTTATCGCCGCCTTTTTAGGCTGGACGCTCGACGCCTTCGACTTTTTCATCGTCACCTTCGTCGTCACGAAGATCGCCGCAGATTTTCATCGCTCGATCCCCGAGATCGTCCTCGCGATAACGCTCACGCTCGCCGCACGCCCGTTCGGCGCGATCCTTTTCGGCGCGCTCGGCGACACGTTCGGGCGTCGCTTGCCGTTGATGATCGATATCGCGCTCTTTTCGCTTCTCGAATTCGCCACTGCATTTTCGCCGAATTATACGGTCTTTCTCATCCTGCGGGTACTCTTCGGTGTCGCCATGGGCGGCGAATGGGGGCTCGGCGCGGCATTGGCGATGGAGAGCCTCCCTACGAAGACGCGCGGCATCCTCAGCGGCCTCCTCCAAGAAGGCTACATGGTCGGCTATCTGCTCGCTGCGGTCGCAAACTTCGTCGTGTTTACGTGGACGCCGTGGGGCTGGCGCGCGCTTTTTATCATCGGCGTTCTCCCCGCCATCTTGCTCTTCTTCATCCGCCGTCACGTCGAGGAATCGCCGACGTGGGCCGCCACCAGTAAAGGCCCCGATATCGTCAATCGGCGCGGCATCGCAACCGTTACGTCTCTGCCGCTCATGCTCTACGCCGTGCTCTTTATGACGGCATTCAACTTTATGTCGCACGGAACGCAAGATCTCTACGCGACTTTTCTTCAGAAGCAACACGGCTTTTCACCGAGCGTCGTCTCGTTCTTAGCGATCGTGGCCGCGATCGGTGCGATTCTCGGCGGCATCGCTTTCGGCGCGCTCTCGCAGCGCGTCGGGCGCCGCGTCGGCATTATCGTTGCGGCGTTGCTGGGCGTAGCGGCGATTCCACTCTGGGCGTTCGCCGGCGGTATCCCCGCCCTCGCCGCGGGTGCCTTTGCGATGCAATTTGCGGTGCAGGGAGCGTGGGGAATCGTACCGGCGCATCTCAACGAGATATCGCCGCCGCTGCTACGCGGCTATTTCCCGGGGACCGTCTACCAACTCGGCAACCTGCTCTCTGCGGGTGCCGCGCAGATCGAGGCAACGATCGCCGCAACGTCCTTTGCCTTACCGAGCGGGGGCGCCGACTACGCGCGCGCGCTCGCGGCGATCGCCATCGTCGTCCTCGCCGCGGTCGCCGTATTAGCGGCGGTCGGGTTTGCCGTCACTCCCGAACGCCGCGACGAGGCGCTCGAGTAAGGCGACTAGCGCGGGTCGGCGAACGCGACGATTTCGTGCGCTTCGCGATGGCTCGTCCAGAATCGCGAACCGTCGAAGGCGAGCGAGCGGGCGTGAAACGGGACGACGGCGAGATCGCGGACGCGCGGAAGGGTGCCGCGAGCGTCGACCTCGGTGATGAAATACTCCGGCTTCGTTTCGTCTTCCACCGTCAATAAATAGATCGTCCCGTCGAGGATCGTCTGTCCGCATATCTGTCGCGGAGCGGCGATACTGCGCACGATATTTCCGCGCGCGTCGAGTTCGAGGACGCGACTGTTATAAAATTGCGAGAGAAAGAGCATCTCGCCATCATACCCTAACTGCGAACCCGTAAATTCCGGACACGCAATTTTTTCATTCTCTTTGAATCCGTGCCCCGGAATAAAACGACAGATATAGCGATCGTCGTTCTCGCCGAAGCCACAGACGACGCGCATCTCGCCGCCGACGACGGTCATCCCCCACGGCATGCCGGGGGCCTGCATCTCGTCGTGGACGGTCCAGTGCAGCGGATCGATCGCGTAGAGTCGCCCCGTCTCGACGGAGCCCATCCAGAGCGAGGTGCCGTCGAACGCAAGCGCTTGCGGGCGCGGCGCGGGCGATGGGAGTCGGCGCAATTCCTCAATCGTCTTCATGGCTCCCTACTTCGCAGCGAGAGCGAGCATCCCCGCAGCAACCGCGCGTATCGCCTCGAGAAGACGATCGATCTCTTCGGTCGTGACGATCAAGGGTGGTGCGAGGCGCACGGTATTTCCACCGCCGAGCCCAAGTAAGACCCCACGATCGCGCGCCGCGCCGACGATCTCGGCGGCGCGATAGGGTTCGCGCACCGGCAGGCCGAGGAGGAGTCCTCGCCCGCGCGGCACGTCAAAATACGACGGAAAGCTCAGCGCCAACTCGCTCAGTCGCTCGAACGCGTAACGACCGACCGCGCGCACGTGCGTATCCAGATCGAGGACGTCGCGAATCCGCAGATGCGCGAGTGCCGCCGCGGCGCTGACGGGGGAGCCGCCGAAGGTCGATCCGTGATCGCCGGGCTGCAGGGCCTCGACATGCGCCGCATCGACGAGCATCGCACCGATCGGCAGGCCGTTCCCGAGCGCTTTTGCCATGGTGATGACGTCGGGGCGTACGCCGACACTTTCGAACGCGAACAGATTTCCCAAGCGCCCCATTCCGCATTGCACTTCATCGAAGATCAGCAGGGCACCGCGCTCGCTGCAGAGCCGCCGGAGTTCGTTGAGAAAATCGGTGCGCGCGGGGTGAACGCCGCTCTCACCCTGAACGGGTTCGACGATGCACGCAGCGGTGCGTTCGTCGATCGCGGCGTCGAGCGCGTCGATCTCGTTGAACGGCGCCCACGCGAAGCCGCCGGGAAGCGGTTCGAAGCCGACTTTATACTCGGGATTCGCCGTCGCGGCGAGCGCTCCAAGGGTGCGGCCGTGAAAGCCGCCGGTAAAGGCGAGAATCGTGGTGCGTTCGTGCTCGCCCCGCCGATACGCCGCTTTGCGCGCGAGTTTGATCGCGGCCTCATTCGCCTCGGTTCCGGAGTTACAGAAAAACGCGCGAGCGAAACCCGAACGCTCGGTCAGTTCTGCCGCGAGCTCGCCCGAGGGTTCGTGATAATAGAGGTTACTCGCATGCACCAATCGCCGCGCTTGCCGTGCGACCGCATCCGCAATCCCCGGATGCGCGTGACCGAGCGCGCAGACCGCAATTCCGGCAATTCCGTCGAGATAGCGGCGGCCGTTCTCGTCGATCAGCTCGCAGCCTTCGCCGGCGACGAACCGCACCGGTGCGCGTGAATAGTTTTCGAGCAGCGCCGAGTCGTTCACGTACGATAGCTCGCATTGATACGCACGTAGTCGCGGGAGAGATCGCAGCCCCACGCCGTCGCCGTCGCCTCGCCGAGCCCGAGATCGAGCGTCACCACGATCTCGCGCTCTTCGAGTTCGCGATGCGCCTCCGCTTCGGTGAGCGTTTCGATACCGTCGCGCTCCACCCAACTACGACCGTTCAGGGCGAGCGACCATTGGTGCGGATCGAACCCGGCACGGGCGGCTCCCGCCGCAGCGACGATTCGTCCCCAATTCGGGTCCTCACCATAGAGCGCGGTCTTCACTAAGTTTGAATTGACGACCGCTCGCGCGAGCGCACGTGCCTGCGCCGTTTCGCGCGCACCGACGACGCGAATCTCCATGCGCTTCGTCGCTCCCTCGCCGTCGTCGACCATCGCCAACGCAAGATCGAGCGCGACCTTTCCCAGAACGTGATCGAAGATCGGCGGCGGCGGTTGCGTTCCTTGCGGCGCGCAGAGATACACCGCGTCGTTGGTCGACATATCGCCGTCGACCGAGATCATATTGAACGTTCCATCTACCGCGGCGGCAAGCGAACCCTGCAGCGCCTCCCGCGCGATGGGAAAATCGGTGGCGAGGAAGGCCAACATCGTCGCCATATTTGGAGCGATCATTCCCGAGCCTTTGGCGATGCCGCCGAGCGTATAGCGCTTCCCTTCGTGATAGAACGCGTACGCCGAGAGCTTCGGCACGCGATCGGTCGTCATGATCGCTTCGGCGGCATCGTGAGCGGCCTTCAGACCTTCGTCGAGTTGATCGACGCAGCGTTCCAGACCGCGTTGAACGCGATCGAGCGGTAACGGCACGCCAATGACCCCGGTTGATGCCACGATCACCTGTTGCGGCGCCACATCGAGTAACGCCGCGGCTTGTGCCGCGCTCGCGCGCGCGTCGCGCTCGCCGCGCTCCCCGGTACAGGCGTTGGCACAACCCGAATTACAGACGATCGCGCGGACGCCGCGCCCCGATGCGAGGTGCTCGTTGCTGACGGTAATCGGCGCCGCCTTGACGTCGTTCGTCGTCACCACTGCGGCGCAGGCTTGCTCGCGCTCGAAGACGATCAACGCGAGGTCACGTTTGCGCCGTTTGATGCCGGCGTGCACGCCGCTGACGCGGACGCCGGGGACGCTTCCGATTCCTCCGCGCAGCGCGACGACGCGCTCTTGAAGGTCAGGCGGCGACGGTGCGAGCATGAAAGCCCTCCTCTTGGGGAAATCCAAGCATGATATTGATGTTTTGCAGCGCCTGCCCGGCCGCGCCCTTACCGAGATTATCGATCGCACAGATCGCTCGAATCGTCGAACCGCAGATGTCGACTGCAATCTCGGCCTCGTTGGTGCCGACGACGGCGGCGACGCTCGGCGCCCTGCCGCTCTCCAACACGCGCACGAACGGCGACGACCGATAGGCCTCGTGCATCGCCGAAGCGATCGCCGCTGCATCGGGGGTACGATCGAGGACGAGGTAGATCGTCGCGAGCATTCCCCGCGACAGCGGAACGACGTGCGGGGTGAACGTTAACGGACTCGTGCAGCCACGCACCGCGAGCGATCGTTCGATCTCCGCTTGGTGGCGATGCCCCGAAAGTCCATACGCGCGAATTTCACCATCGACCTCGGCAAACATCGACGCGAGCGCGGGCGTTCGTCCCGCTCCGGTAATGCCGCTCTTGGCGTCGATCACGATCGCCGACGGCGTCACGATTTCGATCAGCGGCAGGAGCGCGAGCAGCGACGCCGTCGGATAGCACCCCGGGTTGGCGACCAACGTAGCCGCAGCGATCGCTTCACGATTCCACTCCGCGAGCCCGTACGCCGCACGGTCGTCGAAACGAAAATCGGCCGAGAGGTCGACGACGCGTGCGCCCCGCTGTAGGAAGTGCTCGACCGCCGCAGCACCCTCTCCGTGCGCGCCCGCGGCGAGAACGATATCGCCGGGTGCGAGATGCGATGCGATACTCCCGCTCGCGGAAAAGCGAAGTTCGCTGCGGCGAAACGGCGCGAAGCTCTCGCCGAGCAACGTTCCCGCATGGCTCTTGCTTTCGAGCGTGCCGATCTCCAAGCGCGCGTGCGCGGCGATCCATTCGATCGCTTGCGCGGCGGCGTATCCCGCCGCTCCCCAGACGTGGACGCGCGTCACGGGAGCGCCTCGCATTCCCAAAGCTCGCGTTCGAGCGCATCGAGCGCCCGCGCGACCGCCGAGGGTGACGTCGAACCCTCCGTAACCTTGGCGAGGACGCTCGCGCGTCCATCGAGCGGAGCGTCGAGGGTGCTCGCACCGAGGTGCGCCGCAAGCGCGTAGAGATCGCTTGCATCGAACGCCCTCCCTTCTTCCTCGGCCGTTGCGACGCGCTCTCCGACGAAGCGATGCGCTCGCCGTGCGTCGACGCCCCCGCGAACGAGCGCGTCGGCAAGATCGGTCGCGAGCGTGTATCCGGCGGTAGCGTGCCGTTCCATGTTTTCCACGTCGAATGCAATATCCGCAAACGCTCGCTCGAAGGCGGAGAGCAGCGAATCGGCGCGCTCGATCGCCGCCATCGCACTCTGTTTGCACTCTTGCAGATCGCGATGGTACGAGAGCGGAATCGCCGCGCTCGCGGCCCACGCCGCGCGTGCGTCGGCGAGCGCGCGCTGCGTCCCCGCGCGCACGAGTTCGAAGATATCGGGGTTGCGTTTCTGCGGCATCAAACTCGACCCGCTCGCCGATGCATCGCCGATGCGAACGTATCCGACGAGCGGCGAAGCCCACGCAACGATCTCCGCAGAGATGCGCGCGGCGGGAACGCAACACGTCGCCCACGCATCCGCGCACGCAAACAACGCCTCGCGCGTGCCGACGGCATCGAGTGCGTTGCGCGAGGGACGCGCGAACCCGAGGTATCGTGCCGCCGCAACGCGATCGAGCGGCAGACAACTTCCGGCGAGTGCCGCCGACCCTAAGGGCATCACCTCCATCGCTTCGCGGGCGAGCGCCGCAAAGCGCCGCGCACTGCGAACGAACGGTTCGGCCGCAGCTTGCAGCCAAAACGCGAGCAGCACCGGCTGGGCGGGTTGGCCGTGCGTCGTACCCGCGAGAACGCTCCCCTGCCCGAGTGCGCTGCGAGCGCGCCCCGCAAGAGCGCGCGCAATCGACGCCGCACGGGCGGCGCCCATCCGCGCGCGCTCCGCGGCATAGAGCGCGAGCGTCGTGGCGACTTGGTCGTTCCGGCTACGCCCCGCGTGGAGCCATCCCCCCGCATCATCGTCGATCTCGCGCACGCGCGCGTCGATCGCGCCGTGTATGTCCTCGAACGCGCCGGCTCTCGCAAAGGCGCGAAACGAGCCCTCCTCGATCTCCGCCGCGACGCGATCGAGCGCCGCGACAAGCGCTTCGAACGTCGCCGACGCAATCGTCCCACCGCCGAACAACGCGCGCACGTGCGCCTGCGAGCTCCGAACGTCGAAGCGCGCCAGCAACAGATCCTCTTCGAGCGACGACCCGAATGCGAGCAACGCCGGGTCCGGCGCGCTCTGAAAGCGTCCGCCCCACTGCAACGAATGCACGCTCACGCCGCGTCGACCGCAGCGACCTGCGCCAAGCGATCGAGCGGTAACCCCGCAAGGTGGATGAAGCCGTCGGCGGCACGATGGTCGAAGCGATCGCCGGCGCCGTAGGTCGCCAAGCCTTCGTCGTAGAGCGCGAACGGCGAACGAACGCCGACCACCGTCGCGCTGCCCTTCAGCAGGCGCACGCGTACCTCGCCGGAGAGCCGCGCGCTCGAAACGTTGTTGAACGCATCGAAGGCGGCGCGCAGCGGCGAATGCCAGAGTCCGTCGTAGACGAGTTCGGCGTACTTCCGGTCCACGCCGGCTTTAAAGCGAAGTTCGTCACGCGTGAGGACGAGGCGTTCGAGCGCTTCCCGCGCGGCGAGCAAAATCGTCGCCGCGGGCGCTTCGTAGAGTTCGCGCGATTTGAGCCCGATCACGCGATCCTCGATGAGATCGATCCGTCCGATGCCGTGCTCGCCGCCGAGCGCGTTGAGCCGCGCGAGCAACGCCGCTCCCGAGATTCCGTCGTACGTCGGGACGCCTTCGTGAAAGCTCACCACGATCTCGCGTGGGGCATCGGGGCGATCCTGCGGCGCCGCGGTCCAGCCGAACGCATCCTCGGGCGGCGCGACCCATGGATCCTCCAGCACGCCCGCCTCGATGGAGCGCCCCCAAAGATTCGCATCGATCGAATAGGGTTTCGCCGCGCTCTGTGCGATGGGAATACCGTGTTCGGCTGCAAACGCGATTGCGTCGGGACGCGAGAGCGGGCGTTCGCGCAGCGGCGCGCGCACCGCAAGCTTCGGGTCGAGCGCGCGCACGCCCAACTCGATCCGCACTTGATCGTTCCCCTTTCCCGTACATCCGTGCGCGACGGCGTCGGCCCCGTACGCACGTGCGGTTTCAACGAGCAACGCCGCGATCAACGGGCGCGAGAGCGCCGCACTGAGCGGGTAACATCCTTCGTAGCGCACGTTGGCGGCAAATGCCGGCAAAACGTACTCCTGAAAAAAGCGCTCGCGCACGTCGATAGCGACGGCATCGCGCGCACCGAGCGAGCGCGCCTTCGCCGAGATGGCTTCGATGGCAAGCGCGGCGGCATCTCCGGTCGCCGCGTCGCTCTCGCCGAGATCGGCGGTGAGCGCGATCACGTCGTTTCCCTCGAGTAAGAGGCGTTTGAGGAGCACGGAGGTGTCGAGACCTCCGGAGTACGCGAGAACGATCGTGCTCATGCCCGCGCCTCCGCACCGAGATCGCGAAACCGTTGAACGAGCATCGGCATCGTTTTCGCATCGCGCACGATGACCAGAATCGTATCGTCGCCGCCGATCGTCCCGAGGATCTCGGGCCAACCGGCATCGTCGATCGCCGAAGCGACCATCATCGCGCTCCCCGGCGGCGTTTTGAGCACGATCAGGTTCGCGCTCCCCTCGACGGCGAGAACGAGTTCGGCGACGACCCGATGGAGGCGACTGGCGTACTGCACCGTCGCGCTGGGAAGCACGTACTTAAAGAGCGCCTCGTCGCCACGTTCGCTCTTCACCGGCACTTTCACCAACCCCAGTTCTTTGATATCGCGCGACACCGTCGCCTGCACGGCGTCGAAGCCCTGGGCCGCGAGCAGTGCGACGAGCTCCTCCTGTGAATGAATCGGCCGCGTCGCAACCAAGGTGAGAATCGCGCGTTGACGACGCTCCTTCATAATGATGTTCCTTTCCCATCGGTGATGAGTGCGACGAGCAACGCTCGTTGCGCGTGGAGACGATTTTCGGCCTGGTCGAAAACGAGGCTGCGCGCGCCGTCGATAACGGCGGCCGCGACTTCTTGCCCGCGATGCGCCGGCAAACAATGCATGAAGGCGGCGTGCGGTGCCGTGTAAACGAAGGAGCGTTCGGTCACCGCGTAGGGCAGCAGCATCGCCGCATTCCGTTCGTGCAAGTGCTCCTCGCCCATCGACGTCCAAACATCGGTATAGACGACGTCGGCGCCGCGTAGGGCACGCACCGGATCGGTGAATGCGCGCACGCGGCCGCCGGTGCTCGCACCGAGTTCGGCGAGCCGCTCCAACGTCGCTTCACTCGGGCGGTGGCTGAACGGCGCGGCAAAACGCATCGAACCGCCGAGCAGAACGACGGCTTGCGCGAGCGAAGTGGCGACGTTATTGCGCGCGTCGCCGAGATAGACGACGCGTAAGCCTTCCACCGAACCAAAACGTTCCTCCATCGTGAGCACGTCCGCGAACGCCTGACAAGGATGATAGAGCGCCGAGAGGCCGTTGATGACCGGGACGCTCGCGGCTGCGGCGAAGCGCTCGAGCGGTTCGTGTTCGTGCGTGCGAACGACCACGGCATCGACGTACCGCGAGAGCACGCGCGCCGCATCTTCGGGGGATTCGCGCGTCCCGACGAGCATCTCGCTCCCGGTCGCGAAGAGCGCCTGGCCGCCGAGCGAGGTGACGGCGACTTCGAACGAGACCCGCGTCCGCAGGCTCGGCTTTTCGAAGAGCATCGCCAAGGTGCGCCCGCGCAAGAGGGAACGCGTGGCAACCGATGCATCGCCCTTGAGCTCGCGCGCCAGCCGTAGGAGGGCATGAAACTCCGTCGGAGAGAGCTCCGCGAGGTCGAGAAAGTTCCGCCCCTGCAAACCGGCCCGGGGGACTAGCCGTGTGGCGATCATTATGTGTATTATTATGCACGTGACGAATAATTATGCAATACCCCAGGGGCTCTGGGTCGTGAAATACGGTGGAAGCGCGCGCCCGGGCGCGGATCCAAGCGACCCCTTACTCGGCGAGATCGCCGCCCTCCATGCCGCCGGAGAGCGCATCGTGCTCGTCCACGGGGGCGGCCCCGAGATCGACGAGGCCCTTCGCGAACGGGGGCTCGGGGGCGAGCGCATCGACGGCTTGCGCGTCACCGACGCGGCGAGTCTCGCCGTCGTCGAGATGCTCCTCTGCGCGACGATCAACAAGCGCATCGTCCGGGCGTTACGTGCGCGCGGCGCTCGCGCCGTCGGCATCTCCGGCCAAGACGACGGCACGCTCCAGGCGCGGCGAAGCATGCGCTTCGAGGGCCGGCTCGGTGCGGTCGGCGAGCGCGTGAGCTGCGACGCGCGACTGATCGAGGCGATTCTCGCGATGTCCGCGATACCCGTCCTCGCGCCGCTCGCACTCGAGCGTGACGGAGCGGAGGCGCTCAACGTCAATGCCGACGAAGCCGCCGCCGCGGTCGCCGCCGCGTTGCGCGCACGCGCGCTCTTCTTCGTCACCGATATCGCGCGCGTGCGTGCCGTCGCGAGCGATCCCGCCAGCGGTATCGATCGCCTCTCGCCGGCGGCGGCACGGGCGCTGCTCGATAGCGCGGAGTGCCGCGATGGAATGCGTCCGAAACTTCGAGCGGCGATCGCGGCGCGCGAAGGCGGAGCGGAGGCCGTCTACATCTGCCTCGCCGGGCCCGGCGCGCTGCGCGCCGCACGCGAACGACACGATGCGACGATCGTCGCGTAAGCGGAGAGCGGGGCGCGAAACGCCAACCTATCGGCGATGCTGCTGCTCGGAATCGAAACATCCTGCGACGATACCGCCGTCGCTATCGTGCGCGATGGGCGCGACGTGCTTGCGAACGTCTCAACGAATCAGGACGAATTTCATCGCGCGTACGGCGGCATCGTGCCCGAAATTGCGAGTCGCGCGCATTTGGCACTCCTCTCGGCGGCCGTCGAACACACGTTGGATCGCGCGCAGATCGCGCTCGACGCATGCGACGGCATCGCGGTTACCTACGGCCCCGGCCTCATCGGCAGTCTCCTCGTGGGCGTCGCCACGGCGAAGGCGTTCGCCTATGCCGCTCGGCGTCCGCTCTATGCCGTCAATCATCTGCACGGGCATCTTTTCGCGCCATTTCTTTCCCATGGCGAATCGCCGCCCTATCCGTTCCTCGCATTGTTGGTCTCGGGAGGGCACACGCAACTCGTCGCCGTCGACGCGCCGACGCACTTGCGTATCCTCGGGAAGACGCGCGACGACGCCGCCGGCGAAGCATTCGACAAAACCGCGCGCCTCCTCGGGCTGGGGTTCCCCGGCGGCCCCGCCCTCGACGCACTCGCGCGGGACGGCGACGCACGCGCGATCGCCTTTCCGCGCTATCGTCCCGAAGGCGACGCGCTCGATTTTTCATTCTCCGGGCTGAAAACATCGGTACGCTATTTTCTCGAACGCCCCGAGAACGCCGCCGTCCGCCGCGAAGATGTCGCGGCGAGTTTTCAAGCGGCGGTCGTCGACGTGTTGGTAGCGCGCGTCGCCGCAGCGTTTTCGCGCGGTTCGTACCGCGCCGTCGCGCTCTCCGGCGGCGTCGCGGCAAATTCGTCG
>JAJXXM010000017.1:0-5557 GCA_021781095.1 bacterium | reverse complement strand
CGCGCATGGGCGCAGCGGAACGGGATCGAGCTCTTCGTTCCTTCGCTCGCCTACTGCACCGATAACGCCGCGATGATCGCCGCCGCTGCCGAGGCGCAGGGCGAAGCGGTTCGCGTCGATCCGCTCCATCTCTCAGCCGATCCCAACCTTCCATTCGAACGGATTGGGAGCGCCGCGTGATCGCACACTACGAACTTCGCTGCAGCAGTTGTAACGCTCCGGCCCGACGCCACGATCTCCCCTGCATTGCCTGCGGAGAGTTGCTCGAATTCGCGCTGCAGAGCGATCCGCCCGATGCCGATGACGCGCGCGCGTACGCAGCGACGGTCGCGCGGCGTCGAGCGAACGACAATCCGCTCGACCGGAGCGGAATCTGGCGCTGGCGCGAGCTTTTGCCGCAGATCCCGCACGCCTCGGTCGTAACGCTCGCTGAAGGCAACGTTCCGCTCTACGATATGCCCGAGCTCGCCGAACGCGAAGGAATCTCCGCGCTCGCGTTTCTCCACCTCGGCATGAATCCGACCGGCTCGTTTAAAGACCTCGGGATGACCGTCGCGATCTCGGCCGCTCGTGCCGAGGGCGCGACCCGTGCCATTTGCGCGAGCACCGGCAATACCGCCTCTTCGATGGCGGCGTACGCCGCACGCGCCGGCATGGAGGCGTTTGCACTCGTCCCGCGCGGAAAAATCTCCGGCGCGAAACTCGCGCAGATGCGCGATTACGGAGTCCGCGTCGTCGAGGTGGAGGGATCGTTCGACGACGCCCTCGCCGAACTCACCTCACGATCGAGCGAGGGAACCGCCGTCGTGAATTCGATCAATCCCTATCGCCTCGAAGGACAGAAGTGCACGGCGTTCGCGATCCTGGAAGCGCGTTCGTGGCGCGTCCCCGATTGGGTGGTCGTTCCCGGCGGTAATCTCGGAAACTCGAGTGCGATCGGCAAGGGTTTTCGCGAGGCCCGCGCGCTCGGACTCATCGATCGTCTTCCGCGCCTCGCCGTGGTGCAAGCCGAGGGCGCCGCTCCCTTCGTCGAACTCTATCGCTCCGGCCACGACCTCGTGCCGGTCGTCCCGCACACGATCGCGAGCGCGATCGCCGTCGGTTCCCCACGTTCGTGGCGCAAAGCGCGGGCGGAGCTCGATGCATCGCGCGGGAGCGCCATCGCCGTCAGCGACGACGAGATCGACGCAGCGAAAGGGCGAATCGGTGCGGCCGGCATCGGGTGCGAACCCGCCTCGGCTGCGACGCTCGCCGGCATCGCTCGCCTGCGAGCGGATGGAACGCTGACCGAGCGCGACGATGTCGTTGCGGTCTTAACCGGGCACGTGCTCAAGGATAGCGATGCGAGCCTGCGCGTCGCCGATCGCCGCGATGTCGGCGCGTAGATTTCACGCCAGCGCGCCGGCGAGCAGCGCGAATCTCGGCCCCGGTTTCGATGCCGTCGCGATCGCGCTCTCGGCGCGCATGCACGCTGCGGTCGCACCGGCATCGCGCTTCTCGCTGCGTTTCGCTCCGGGACCGCATGCCCCGACGCACGACGGTCTCCGCGATGCGATCGAACGCGCGATGCGAAGCGTCGGTGCGTTGCCGCGCCTGCGCATCGAGATTACCAACGAGATACCGCTCGGGGCCGGCCTCGGGTCGAGCGCCGCAGCGACCGTGCTCGCGCTGGGCATCGCCTGGCGTGCGGCGGAAAATCGGCTCGACCGCGCGCGAATCGCCGCCGCTGCATGCGAGATCGAGGGGCATCCGGACAACGCACTCGCCGCCCTCTACGGCGGCACCACCATCGCCTGCGACGCTCGCAATCTCGTGCGCTTACCCGCGCTGCGCGATACGGTCGCGCTCTTCACGATCCCACAGATCGATCTCCCGACCGCAACCGCACGTTCGCTGCTGCCCGCGCGCTATTCTCGCGCCGATGCCGTGTTCTCGATTCAACGCGCCGCACTGCTCGGCGCCGCTCTCGCATCGGGCGACCTCGCGCCCTTGCGCGCGGCGATGCACGACCGCATCCATCAGCCCTATCGCGCAAAAAAGATTCCCGGATTGGCCGCGCTTCTCGCCTACGACGCGCCCGGCGTGCGCGGCGTCGCGCTCTCCGGGGCGGGGCCGACCGTCGTTGCGTTGCTCGATGCTCGCGCGGACGCACGCCGCATCGGTGCGGAGCTCCTCGCATGCTTTACCAGGGCGGGCGTTGCCGGCGTGTCGCTTCTTTTGCGCCCGAGCGCGCGCGGGTTGCTGCTTCGCGACGCAGTGCAAGAATAAAAAAGGACGCGTGCGTTTGCAACGCTCGCGTCCTCCAACCGTTGAAAATGCGCTATGCGGTTTGGTTGACGTTGGTGCCGACGTTCTCGTCACCGTCCTGAATTCCGGCAGTCGCCTCCAACTGCGCTTCGTGTTGCGTCGCGACCAGCGACTTGACGGCATTCTGTACCCCTGCCGAAGCGGAGGCGATCGAGGATATGCTCATCCGTGTCCACGTACCTTTCCAGGAAAGCCGCACCCAACGGCACAGCGTCCCCGCGAGATTTCCGGGTCTACCGCGATCCCCTTCGAAGCGAGCGCTTCGCGCACGTCACGATTCCGTTAACGAGAGCGAATGCTTGACGGAACCGCGGGCATGGGGTACTATGCACGCCATGATCTCGTTCACGTCGCGAATGTCCACTTGCTGTTCCGCCAAGCGCGCGACGGCGAGGTTGCCATTTGCGATGACGTAGAGCGTTCGACGCTCACCATCGATCTCGGCGCCCCCGTCGCAACAGCGACGGGGGCGTTTTCATTTCCTCAGTCGCTTTCCTCATCTCACCAGGAGGCAGACCCATGCAAGCATCAATCGGAATCGGAATTCTCGGCTGCGGTGTCGTCGGCGGCAGCCTCGCTCGGCGGCTCCTCGCAAAAGAACCGCACGTCTATGGCGTGGAACACACCGTTCACGCCATCGTCGTGCGCTCGCTCGCTCGAGATCGTGGCGAGGGCATTCCACCCTCGCTGCTCATCGATTCCGCGAACGCACTCCTCGCCGATCATCGCATCGACCTCGTCGTCGAAACGATGGGCGGCACCACGCTCGCCGCGGAGTTCGTCGAACGGGCGCTCGAACGCGGCTGTCACGTCGTAACGGCAAATAAAGCGCTGATCGGTTCTCAGGGACCACGCCTACACGCGCTCGCGGCGCGGCGGGGTGCGAGCCTGCGCTACGAAGCAGCGGTCGGCGGGGCGGTGCCGATTCTGCGAACGATCGACGAAGCGCTCGCGGGAGATCCCATCGAGAGCTTCGTCGGCGTGCTCAACGGCACGTGCAACGCCATTTTGAGCGCGATGGAGCGGGGCGGGAGCTTCGAGGAGGCGCTCGCCGACGCGCAACGCGCGGGATTCGCCGAAGCCGATCCCAGCGAAGATATCGACGGCCTCGACAGCGCGCATAAACTCGCCGTTCTCGTTCAGCGCGCCTTTGGCGCTGCGGCGATTACGCCGCGCCTACGATTCCGCGGCATTCGCGGCATCGACGGCGATGCGTTGCGCCGCTACAGCAAGCGCGGGTACCGCATGAAACTCCTCGCGGCGGCACGACGCGACGAACGCGGTATCGCCGCAGAGGTCGCGCCGGCGCTGGTCCCTCGCGAGCATCCGCTCGGCGCGCTCGAGGGCGCGCAGAACGGCATCCTGTTGCGCGCGCGCGACGCCGGCGAACTCTATCTGCGCGGCGTCGGCGCGGGAGGCCCCGCGACCTCGAGCGCGATCCTCGGCGATATCGCCGACGTCCTGCGCGGCATCGTCGCTCGGACGCAACGCCACGATCGCATCGACGGCTTTACGCCGATTCTCGATATCCGCCCGATTTTTCCCGACACGCTCGCCATCTGGAACGATGGCTTCCTCACATCTCCGGCGACGCAGCTCGATGCTGCGCACTCATCGTCGGCTCACTAACGAAAGGACCACCACTCATGTCCGTTACCACGCTCGAGACGCGATCTCGCGGCTTCAATACGCTCGCACTCCATGCCGCCTTCGACGGCGATCCGACGACAAAATCGCGGGCGCTTCCGATCTATCAGACCACCTCCTATCGCTTCGACGATACGGCACATGCCGGGCGACTCTTCGGGCTCGAGGAGTTCGGGAATATCTATACGCGCATCAATAATCCGACGACCGACGTTCTCGAACGGCGGCTCGCCGAACTCGAAGGCGGCGTCGGCGCGCTCGCCGTCGCGAGCGGCCAGGCCGCCGCTATCTACTCGATCCTCAATCTCGCCGGGGCCGGCGACCACATCGTCAGCTCGGCCTCGCTCTACGGCGGCACCTATAACGCCTTCGCGCACACGCTCGGACGATTCGGCATCACCGTATCGCTCGTCGACTTCAGCGACCTTTCGGCGATTGAAGCCGCGATTCGCCCAAGCACCAAGGCCCTCTACGGCGAGAGTATCGGCAATCCGCGATTGGACGTGCTCGATATCTCCACCGTCGCGGAGCTCGCTCACCGAGCGTCGCTGCCGCTGATCGTCGACAACACCCTCGCGACACCGTACCTGCTGCGCCCGATCGAGCACGGTGCCGATATCGTCGTCCATTCGGCGACGAAGTTTATCGGCGGACACGGCGTTGCAATTGGGGGCGTCGTGATCGACGGGGGCCGTTTCGATTGGGCGAGGAGCACGCGGCACGCCGAGTTTACGAGCCCCGATCCTACCTACAACGACATCGCGTACGCCGAGGCCTTCGGCCCGGCAGCGTATATCGTAAAGGCCCGCGTGCAGTTACTGCGCGATATCGGCGCGGCACTCTCACCGTTCAATGCGTGGCTGCTGCTGCAAGGGCTCGAAACGCTCGGGGTTCGAATCGAACGACACGTTGCCAATGCGACCAAGGTTGCCGAATATCTCGCCGAGCACCCACGGGTCACCGACGTCCGCTATCCCGGCCTCCGCAGCGACCCCGAACATCCGCTCGCGTTGCGCTATCTCCCCAAAGGTGCGGGAGCGATCCTCACCTTCAACGTGCGCGGCGGTGAAGCGGAAGCGCGGGCGACGATCGATCGCCTCGAGCTCTTCTCGCTGCTCGCCAATGTCGGCGATGCGAAATCACTCGCCATTCACCCCGCCTCGACGACGCATCGGCAATTGACGCCCGAGGAGCGATTTGCGAGCGGAGTCGACGAACGAACGATCCGGCTCTCCATCGGCATCGAAGATATCGACGATCTCATCGCCGACTTGGCGCACGCGTTGGAATCGTGATCGAACGCACGATTTCGATCGGCGCACTCGAACTCGACGGCGGGCAGCGACTGCCCGCCGTCGACCAGCGCGTTGCGATCTATGGCGACCCGAACTTCGGGCGCGTCGCGCTCGTTCTCCATGCGCTCACCGGCGATCACCGTGCCGCAACATGGTGGCCGGGAATCGTCGGCGAGGGGGCACTGCTCGATCCCCGCGAGTACTGCATTGTCGGGATCAACATGCTCGGCTCGTGTTACGGATCGTCTCGGGTCGACGCGCGCATCACCATCGCGGACATCGTGCGCGCGCAGCGGCGCGCGCTCGAT
>JAJXXM010000258.1 GCA_021781095.1 bacterium | reverse complement strand
ACGCAGAGACTCGCGTCGATGCTGCGCTCACCGCAATCACGCAGGCCCAAGCGCAGATCGGTGCGCAGATGGTCTCGCTGAATTACGATGCCACCAATGCGAACACCGCAGCGATGAACCTCACCGCAAGTGTCAGCTCGATCCAAGACGCGAATATCGGCGCGACCGTGACGGATCTCACCCAGCAGCAGATCCTCACGCAAATTGGATCGAGCGTTCTCGCGCAGATGCAGGTCAGCGCAACCCAAATCACCGCCCTGATGCTCAACGGAATCGGCATTGGATACGGTGGTGGGGGAGCTGCCTCTATCGCATAAAAACGAACGGAGAATTCCGGCGTCGTCGAGAACACCGCCCTTCGAAAGGGGAGGCCGCGATGTCGTTCACGCAAGGATTCATTTCGGAACTGGTCGGCAAACGCGTCACGATAGACGAATTGCCGATCGGCAAGGTCGGCGACTTCCTCGTCAACCATCCCGAGGCGACCTTTCCGCAGATCGACGGCTTCGTCGTCAAAACCGCGCAGGGTGCGCGTTTCGCCCCCATGGATTCGGTGCTCGGCATCGAACGCGGGGGTGCCGTCTCGCTCTCCAGCGCACCGAAAGAGCCGGCTCCGCCCGAGGGCGAAGCGCTCTACTTGGTCGCAGATCTCCTCGACAAACAGATCGTCGATATCGACGGGCGGAAAGTCGTCCGCATCAACGATCTTGAGGTTGCGCGGACCGGCGGGCAACTGCGCGTCGTCGCCGCCGATATCGGTTTTGCCGGGCTCCTGCGCCGGCTCGGCTTACGTAAACTCGGCGAGCGTCTCTCCCCCGCACTCCACGATCGCATTCCCCGCGCAATGATTGCGTGGGACTCCGTCGCGCCGATCCGCGAAGTCAACCCCAGCCAAGTCCACCTTTCGGTAACGGCGAATAAGCTCGCGCGCCTGCACCCCTCCGACCTCGCCGAGATCATCGGCAATCTTTCGAGCAACGAAGCGGCGACCGTCGTCAAGCAACTCGACGATGAAGTAGCAGCCGATGCCTTCGAGCATCTCGACGCACAGACGCAGCGCGAAATTATCGAAAACGTCGGCACCGCGCGCGCCGCAGATATCATCGAAGAGATGGACTCGGACGATGCCGCCGATCTTCTTGCGGAGCTTCCCGAGGAGCGGCAGAGCGAGTTGCTCGCCGAGATGAACGCCGATACCGCGGGCGAGTTGCGCGAACTCGTCAAGTACGACGACGATACCGCCGGCGGATTGATGACGACCGATTACGTCTGGATCTATCCGCACCGCACGACCGATGCAACGATTCGGAAGATTCGCGAACTCGCCCCGGAGAGCGAACTGATCTACTATTTATACGTCATCGATCAGGAAGATCGCTTGCTCGGAATCGTGACGCTGCGCGATCTTCTTCTCGCGCTACCGACCGCATTCATCGATAAAATCATGCGCACCGATGTTGTTAGCGTACGCCCTGAGACCCCCGCCGAAGAGGTCGCCGCCGCAATCGCGCGCTACGATCTCCTCGCGATTCCGGTGGTCGACGCACGCGACCGGATGCTCGGCATCGTGACGGTCGACGATGCCATCGATGCGATCATGCCCGAAGACTTGGCGAGGAAACTTCCGCGCATTACGCTTCGCCATCGGAGCGCGCAGCACCGGACGAAGAGCCCCGCGGCGCCGTAGCCGGCGGGGCGACAAATTGCCAGCGGTTGCGCCCCTCGCGTTTGGCGCGGTAGAGCGCGGCATCGGCAAGCTCCATCAGCCGTTCGATCTCGGTTGCGTGCTCCGGGTAGAGGGCGATGCCGATACTCGTCGCTACGTGATGTTCTCGGCCGTCGACGACGATCGGCTGTTCCAGCGCGACGAGCACCTTGCGTGCCAGATCGGCGGCATCGGTAGCGGCATCGACGACGGGTTGAAGAATAACGAATTCATCGCCGCCGAATCGCGCGATGGTATCGCTCTCGCGCAATAACGTCCGCAAACGTCGAGCAACATGAACCAGCACTTCATCGCCGACGCGATGTCCGAAATTATCGTTGATTGCCTTAAAGTGATCGAGATCGAGATACATTACGGCGAAACCGCGAGCGTAACGCTTCGCCGCCCCGAATGCCTGCTCGATGCGGTCGGCGAAAAGTACGCGATTGGGAAGCCCGGTCAACGAATCGTTAAACGCAAGCTGTTCGATCCGTTCCGCCGTCCGTTGGCGCTCCAACGCTGCCGAAGCCAGCAACCCCATCAGCGAGATCGACTCGCGGGCGAGTTCGTCGAGCCCCTCCATTCTCGCGCGCAATCCGACAAACGCCAGCGCGCCGAATGCCGTACCGTCAACCTGTAACTGCGTGCCGGCATAGCTACGCCAATGCACCGTCGCGCGTGCGGGATCGTTCCGCCACTCGGGTTCGTCGAGGTCGGGAATGAAGAGAAATGGGCGCTCGTTGGTGAGAAAGCGCGCGAAACTCGACGCCAGCGGAATGCGTGCTCCGGCGGCGAGCGGCGTCTTTCGCCCAACTGCCGTATGGATGACGATGGTATCGCCTTCGTTTCGGACGATATACCCCTCGTCGAAGCCGAAGAAATCGATGCCGAGCTTCAACACCGCCTCGAGCTGTTGCGGAATCGTGAGTTCGCGTGAAGCCGCAACGAGATAGAGGCGGCGAAGCCGATCGACCTGCGAACTCACCGCGCGCTCTGCGGCACGTTGCGCGGAGACATTTTTGAAGATCGCGTAGGTCCCGGTGATCTCGTCCCCGCTGTGGATCGGAACGAGCTTCAACTGCACCTCGATCTGGTAGCCGATCCGATCCAAAAGTACCGATTCGTGCTCGGCGGCCTCGCCACGCATTGCAGCATGGCGCGCTTCTTCGGCGCGCTCGCGCCGCCCGGGAACGATCAGATCGATCCACGGGGTTCCGACGATGCGCTCGCCTAAGATTCCCGTCTCGCTCTCGAAAGCGACATTCACGCGCGAAATGACTCCCGTTGCTTTGAGTTCGACGATCCCGTCCGGATGATATTCGAAGAGCGAGCGCAACCGCTGTTGGTTGACGCGCATCGCCTCTTCGGCATCGCGCAGCGCAGCGATATCGCGCGCTTGAACGAAGATCGCTCGCACCGTTCCGGCGATATGCGAGGGGATGACCGAGACTTCTACCGGAACGAGCGTACCGTCCTTATGGCGAAGCGTCGTCTCAAAATGATCTGCGACTCCGCTGCGTGCCATCTCGAAGGCCATCTCGCCGCGCACCCGGTCGCTGCGCGGGATGTGGTCGCGAAAGGTCGTTCCCCGCACTTCGTCGGCGTGAAAACCGGTGAGTTCGGTTGCAGCCGGATTCACGTCGGCAAGCACCCCGTCGGGCCCATAGAGCACGATGACCTCGGGGTTCTTGTCGAACAGCGCGGCAAAGGTCTCGGCGGCGATTTTCCGACGGGTTTCCATGAACACCCGCCTACTTCGCCGAAGAAGCCCGCGTGACTTCCGCTCGGCTCCTCGATTTGGGCGCGCGGCTCGCGCAAGCCCTTGCAAGCGATGAGGGGCGCGACGCCGTCCTGTTCGCCCTCGACCGGGGAGAGGGGTTGTTGCTGCTCGATGCCCAGCAGCGTCCGATCGCGCGCACCGCACCTGCGCCGCAGTCACCGCCAAGCGAGCTCCCAACCGATGGCGAGCCGACGCGACTCTCCGATGGTTCGCTCCTCCTTCCGCTCTCCGTCGGGGGATGGCGGCTGGGCTGGCTCGTCGCCTTCGGTGCGAAGGCGCGCCGCGCCGACGACGAGGCTCTCCGACTGGCAGCAACGCTGCTTGCGCTCGATCTTGCGCGCGATCGGCGCGCTCCGATGCAACGCGATCTCTGGGACGAGGCACTCGCCGGGCGTCTGAGCGACGGTGCGTCGGTGCGAGCCCTCGCCGCCGAACAGCATCTCGAGCTCGCGCCGAGCTATCTCGTGGTCGCACTCGCATTCGACGACGCGAGTACGGGAGCGGAGCTCGCGGAACTCGGCGCACTCGCAAGCGCCGCGCTCGGAGAGCGCGAGATCGTCCAGCGCGAACGCGCCGGAACGCTGCTGCTGATCTGTCCGGCCGCCGACGAGCCCTCCGTCGGGAAGCTTCGCGTTGCCGCGACGCTCCTCCCCAAGAGCATCGCGCGCCGCAATGCCGCCTATCGCGTCGTCGGCGGAATCGGCGGAGCGCATCCGACGCATGCGCTCGACCGCGCGAGTCGCGAAGCACTCGCGGCGCTGGAGATCGCGCGGCGGCTCGGGCGGCGCGACGGAGTGTTGCAGTACGAACGGCTCGGCGCGCTCCCACTTTTGCTCGAGGCCGCCACGACGCCGGAGTGGCGCGGCTTCGCGCGAACGTTTCTCGAATCGATACGCGATTACGACGCAAAACATCAAACGGAGCTAGAGCGAACGATGTCGATCTATTTTGAATCGGGAGAGAATGTCAAAACCGCCGCCGAGCAACTGCACGTGCACCGTCATACGGTTTTCTATCGTCTACGACAGATCGCCGAGCTCACCGGTCTCTCGCTCGAGAGTTCTTCCGATCAACTCAACCTGCGCCTCGCGGTGACGATCGATGCCCTCGATTCCTAAAGCAACGGTGCGCGCGCGCAGACGCATCATCGCCGAGGAAATCGCCGAACGCGGCGTACGCTTCGTACGCTTGCAGTTCGTCGATCTTTTCGGCGTCAGCAAGATGGTCAGCGTTCCGGCGAGCCGCCTTGCCGAGGTCCTCGACGGGAAAATATCGTTCGACGGCGGCTCGATCGACGGGTTCGTGCG
>JAJXXM010000132.1 GCA_021781095.1 bacterium | reverse complement strand
GAAATCAGCGGGAATCTTCCGACCGACTTCGGCTTCGCCATCGACGTCCACGCACACGATCCCGACACGGTCTACGTCGTTCCGATCAAGAGCGACCGCGAGCACTTTCCACTCGACGGCGCACTCCGCGTCTATCGCAGCCGCACCGGCGGCAACGACTGGGAGGCGCTCACCAACGGACTTCCGCAAGAGCATTGTTATGTGAACGTGCTACGGGATGCGATGGCCGTCGATCGGCTCGGATCCTGCGGAATCTATTTCGGCACGACGGGCGGCCAAATCTACGCCTCGGCGGATGCCGGCGATTCTTGGAACGCCATCGCTCGCGATCTTCCGCCGGTGCTCTCGGTCGAGGTACAAACCTTCGCGTGATCCGCGTTATTTTGCCCGCGCATCTCAAGGTTCTGGCGAACGTCAACGGCGAGGTCGAAATCGATCCGAACGATGGGGCGTCGATCTCCGAAGTCATCGAGGCCGTCGAGCGGCGCTACCCGGCATTACGCGGGACGATTCTTCGCTATGGGGTGCGAGAACGGCGCCCGATGGTTCGTTTCTTTGCGTGCAATACCGATCTTTCGCACGACGATCCCAAGAGCAGCCTTCCCGAAGCCGTGCTCAATGGCGAAGAACCGCTCCTGATTATCGGTGCGATCGCCGGCGGCTAGGGATGCACGAACGAGGCTGCGATCACCGCGAACGCGACGAGCATCACGAGGCCGAGCCCGAGGAGCACAACACCGACCGCCGACCGAGCCGGCAACGCGGGAACCGGAGCGCCGCCTCCGGCTCTCGCACGTTCTGCAGCCACGGCTGCGACAGCGCCGGCGACAGCGGCACCGCATGCGGCGCACGACGCCGCCGAAGCCGCACATGCCGCCCCACACGAAGCGCAGCATACGCCGCTCATGGCTTTGCCTCGCCGCGCGCCGATGCGTCGACCTGCTCCTGCGCGCCCTTGAGCAACGCCTCGCACGCCGTGATGAGCGCCCGACCTTCCTGAAAGAGCGCAACCCCGCGGTCGAGGGTCGTTTGGTCGTTCGCTAGCTCTTTGACGATCGCATCGATCCTCGCGAGCTTTTGTTCGAAACTCTCACCGGGTTCGTTCATGCTTCCTCCTCAGCGTCGATGCCTTCGGCGCTCGTGCCGATGGCGCGACCCAGTGCGCTTTTTGCCCATTCACCGATCTGATTGCGACGCGTCGGCGGGCGACGATATCGATGGAGGAGCCGTAAAGCAAGCTAGATGCCCCCGCCCGTTACGATGGACTCGGCGAGCGTTCCTAGGGGCGCCATACGTAAACGACCACGAGGAGCGCGAGCGTGAGGGCGACGATCGCAACCCCAAAAACACGAGCGGCGGGAGGCGCGGTCGGCGCCAACTGTGGAGAGAGCTGGTCGGGAAATTCCGCTAAAATGATTTCGTTGGTTCGCTCCGTTTGCACCGCCGTCGCCGCTAAAAAGGCTCCGCCACACCCCCCGCACGTCACTCCTGGTGCAAGATACGATGCTCCACACGTCGGGCAAGGTTCGCCGCTCACGATCTTGCCTCGCCGCGCGTCGACGCATCGATCCTCGCGAGCTTTTGTTCGAAACTCTCACCGGGTTCGTTCATGCTTCCTCCTCATCCACATCGATACTTTCGATACGCGCGCGAGCAGCCCCGCGCCCGAAGTGTGCGCGGACCTCGTCGCCGACGCGGAGTTGCGTCGCGCTGCGAACGACGGCACCATCGCGGAAGAGCATCGCGTATCCACGCCGCAACGGTGCGTTGGGATCGGCGCTTTCAAGAGCGGCTCGGGCGAGGTCGAAGAGCGTGCGCTTTCGCCCGACGAGACCGCGTGCGCGCTCCGGCAGCCGCTCCCGATTCGCATCGATCCGCGTCGCCGCGCGGCGGAATAACGCCGCGGAGGCAGCCTGAAGTTGCTCGCGCCGCGCCGCAATCGCCGCGGCGCGCCCGGCGAGCCGCGCGCGAGGATCGAGGGCGACCACCTCGCGTTCTCGCTGAAGTAGCGCGTTCTGCTTTGCGGCGAAGCGTCGTGCGGTGGCATCGTCGAGTGCGCGCGCGCGGAGTTCGATATCGCGAGCGGCCACGTCGAAGCGACGTTGGGCGGCAAATGCGAGCCGTTCGCTCATCTTGGGCAACCATTCGGCGGCCTTCATCCAACCCGAGAGCACCAGATCGGCGGCAAGGCTCGGCGTATTCGCTCTCGCATCGGCCGCGAGGTCGGCGAGGTGGATGTCGGCGCTGTGCCCGATCGCCGTCAGCACGGGAGTCCGGGCCGCAACGATCGCGCGCACGACCTCCTCGCGGTTAAAGGGAAACAGATCTTCGTACGATCCCCCACCGCGTCCGAGCAGGATCACGTCGCTCCCGCTCGCATCGGCACGCGCGACGGCGGCGGCAATATCGCGCTCGGACCCAATGCCCTGCACGCGCGTGTCGAATATCTGCATTCGAATGAACGGCGCGCGTTTCTCGATCTCGCGAACGAAATCGTCGATGCCCTTCCCTTGGCGCGTCGAAATGACCGCGACGGTTCGGGGAAAGCGCGGCAGCGCTCGCTTACGCTCGTCGTTAAAGAGCCCTTCGCGCTGCAAACGCTCCTTGAGCGCCTGAAATTCGACGAAGAGCATGCCCAAGCCGGTCGCTTCGATTCGTCGTACCGTTAAGGAGTAACGGCCGTGTGGGCTGTAGTTGATTATTTCGCCGCGCGCGACGACCGCGAGTCCGTCGGCGAGCTCGAGCCCGTGCGGCACGTGCTCCACTCGCAAGAAGCACGAAAGTTTCGGGCCGCCCTGCGCCCCCTGATCCTTCAAGTCGAAAAACAATGCGTTTCCCGAGGGCTTAAAGCCCGTGATTTCGCCGCTGACGGCGATATCGCGAAACCGCGGCACCCTCTGAAACAAGTCGGACATCCGCCGCGAAAACTCCGCAACGGTAATCGGTGCGAGGCCTTCTTCGCTCTCGCTCACGGGCTCGCGTTCGGCTGCGGCGTCGCCCCCCGTTCGGTATCAGCACTCGCCGCGGGCTCGGGGGCGGTCGAAGGCAACGGCGTCGTACCCAAGGGAATGTAATTGGTTCCATCGCCGGCGGTGTTGGGCGGCGGCGTCGCATCGGGGTTGGGCGTCGACGACGCCGAAGGCGAGGCCGCGCTCGTCGCATGCCCGCACTGCGGACGCTGCTGATTCCCGGCCAAGAAGTAATCGACGCCGCCCGTACAGGTCGGTTCTTTGACCACGCCTTTCGGCACGACGAATGGATGCGGCGGGGTCTTCGCGAGTGCGGCGCGCATGAAGCGTGCCCAGATTCGTGCGGGAACGTTGCCGCCATACGATTCGATCATACGCGAGTCGTCATCGTTCCCCATCCAGACGGCCGTCACCAGATCGGGTGTGTACCCGACAAACCACGCATCGCGAAAATCCGAGGTCGTTCCGGTTTTTCCAGCCGCCGGACGCCCGATATTTGCATTCACCCCGGTTCCATACGCGATGGTGTCTTCGAGCATCGACGTCATGAGAAATGCGGTTGCCGGCGGGACGACGCGACGTTCCTGCGGCGTTCGATCGTCGAGGACGACGTTTCCGTAGGCGTCGCGCACCATCAAAATCGAACGCGGCGTGATATGAAGCCCCTGGTCGGCGAGGGTCTGAAAACCACTCGCTTGATCGAGGACGCTCACCGAGGATGTTCCGAGCGCGAGCGAGAGATTCGCTTCCAACGGAGCGCGTACGCCCATCGCATGGGCGTATGCGATGAACTTATCGAGCCCGATCCGGTCGGCGAGTTTTACCGCGACGACGTTACGGGAGAGCGCGAGTGCGCGGCGCAAGGTGATCGGTCCCATGAAACGGTTGTCGTCGTCGTGCGGCGACCAGGTTTTCCCATCGTACATCGGATAGGTGACCGGAGTGTCGTCCATCACCGTCGACGGCGAGAGCCCACTGTTCATCGCCGCGGTGTAGAGATAGATTTTGAACGACGAGCCCGGCTGGCGAAGCGC
Source organism: bacterium (assembly GCA_021781095.1). The sequence goes on along the minus strand of JAJXXM010000132.1, from coordinate 826 downwards.
TTGCCACGCACGATTGAACTGGTCGGTCGCCGAGAACTTCTTGCCGCCGATCATCGCGACGATCTCGCCGGTCGAGGGACGTATGGCGACGAGCGCGGCCTGGTGAGCGCCGATGCCTTCGGCTTTTGCAGCGCGCAAACCCCAATCGATCGCCGACTGCGCCTCGCTCTCCATGCGTGGATCGAGACTCGTATAGACTTGCAAGCCGCCTTCGCGAACCGCACGATTTCCAAACAAGCGCTGCAACCGCGCGATGACGTAGGTCGTGAACCAAGGCGCGCGATACCCCAAGGGACCGTCGCTGCGCTCCTTCACCAAATCCAGTGGTGCGGCATACGCCGCGCGCGCTTGCGCGCGCGTGATGTATCCGCTGGCGACCATGCGTCCGAGCACGTGACGTTGGCGCTGTCGGGCGAGAGTGAGGTTCACGAACGGGGAGTAATCCGAGGGAGCGGCGACGACGCCGGCGATAATCGCGGCCTGTCCCAGCGTTAATTTCGAAACGCTGCGGCCGAAGTACGTCCGCGCCGCGGCATCGACACCGTAGGCTCCCGAGCCGAGATAAATCAGGTTGAGATATCGCTCGAGGATTTGGTCCTTCGTGTAATACCGCTCGATTTTCAGCGCGAGCAGCGCCTCCTCGACTTTACGCGTGATAGTGATTCGATCGTTTAGGAAAAGTCCGCGCGCGAGCTGTTGCGTGATCGTCGAGGCGCCCTCGAGCGGTTGGTGAAGGGCATCGGCGATCGCCGCGCGCACGATGCCGAATACGTCGATTCCCGGATTGGTATAAAACGTGTGATCTTCATTGGCGATGAAGGCATCT
>JAJXXM010000141.1 GCA_021781095.1 bacterium | reverse complement strand
TTCAACATGCCCATAACGTTCACGTCGGCATCGTAGCGGGGATCGCGTGCCGATATGGCGACCGAATGCTGCGCGGCGTGATGGCTGACGATATCGGGCTTGAAATCGGCGAAAACGCGCGCGACGTTCTCGTCGCGAATATCCATATGTACGAATTCGGCCTTCTCCGGTAGATTCGCGCGTCGGCCGCCGCCGTGCTCCCAAAGCGAATCGAGCGCGAGCACCTCGTGCCCCGCAGCGATGTACGCATCGGCGATATGCGAGCCGATGAAGCCGGCTCCGCCGGTGATAACCACGCGCATTGCAAACCTCTTTCCCGAACGTGCGCCCTTGCCATGCGTCTCGTTCGACGCAGAGGAGCCTGAGGATGCAACGCCTCAGCCTTCCCGCGATCGCCGCCGCCTTTGCCTGCGGCACGGCGCTTTGCGAACCGCTCCCCGCAGACGCTCGAACGACCATCGTCGTGGCCGCGACATTCGCCGCCTACGCAATGTGGCGACGCGGAACGCAGCCGAGGCTCTTTCTCATCCTAGGCACGATCGCCCTGGTCGGGGCCTTCGATGCCCGCCTACAAAGCGCATTCGCGCACCCTCTCGCGAGCGCGCGCACGGCGCGTTACGACGCCATCGCCGAAGCCGCGCTCCCGCTACCCGCCGGCGGTTGCCGCACCGCATTACAACTCCCGAACGGGCCGCGCCTTGAGGCCGTGCTCCGCCACTGCGTTCGCGTCGGGAGCGGCCTGCTGCTGCGCGGGCGTTTGCAGTCCTTCGATACACCCCGCAATCGCGGCGATCCCGATCTCCGCGCGATCGAGGCCGAGCGGGGCTTCGCGGGCGAACTCGCGCATGCCGAGATCCTCGCCGTGCGCCGTACGCCGACGCGCGTCTCGTTCGCGGTTCGCGCACGCGCGTGGGCGCTCGCACAGTTGCGAGCGAATTTCTCGCCGCTCGACGTCGCGCTGCTCTCCGGTGAGCTCTGGGGCGCGCGCGACACGCTTCCCGAGAGCGTCCGCGCCGAATTCGCGCGGACCGGTACCGTGCACGTCCTCGTTACCGCCGGGCTCCATCTCGGCGTCGTGCTCGCGATCGTTCTCGCGCTGTTGCGCGCCCTGCCGATACCGCGCGTGCTCGTCGCCGCGCTCGCGCTCGCCGCGCTCTGGAGTTTCGCGCTCTTCGCCGGGGCGCATCTGCCCACCGAACGCGCCGCGACGATGGCGAGCTTCGCATTGCTCGCCTACGCCTGCGGACGCAGCGCGCTCTCGATCGACGCGTACGCCGCAGCGATGCTGACGATCCTCGCGATCGCACCCTCCAGCATTGCGAGCGCTTCGTTCGCACTTTCGTTTTCGTGCGTTGGGGCGATCATCGCGTGCGCTCCCGCGATCGAGCCGCTGCTCGAACGCCTTCCGCTCCCACGCATCGCGCGGGAAGCGCTCCTGCTAACCGTCGCAACGCAGCTTGGAACCTGGCCGGTGAGCGCCGCGGTCTTTCTGCAATTCGCGCCCTACGCGTTGCTCGCCAATCTCGCGGTCGTGCCGAGCGTCGGGGCGACGATGCTCTTCGGCGCGCTCACGCTGCTCGCGGCGCCGCTTCCCGCACTCGCGCACGCGTGCGCGAATATTGCGGCGTGGCTGCTGGCGTGGCAACTCGCCGCCGTCCATTTTTTCGCCTCGCTTCCGGCGGCGAGTATCGCAATGACGCCCGCTCCGTTTGCAAGCATCGCCGCCTACGACGGTGCGCTTGTGCTCGCGCTCTACGCATTGCGGAACGGCAATCGGCGCGCGGCATTCGCATCGTTCGCGGGCGCCTGCTGCTTCGTGTTGTTCGCGCCGCAGGGTATCGATATGCGATTGCGCGTGTGGGCGATCGACGTCGGGCAGGGCGAGGCGCTGCTGGTACGCACTCCCGGCGGGCACGCCTTCGTCGTCGATGCCGGCGGCAAGATGGAACGCGGAAACGCGCCCGACGCCGGAGCCGCCGCCGAACGCGTCGGCGAACGCACGGTGCTGCCGTTTCTTCTGCGACGCGGCATTCACACCCTCGATTTTGCAATGCTCTCCCACGCACACGGCGATCATGCCGGCGGCATCGCCCCACTGCTGCGCGCTTTACGAGTTGGCGCACTCATCGATCCCGGCGAGCGGTATAACGGGCCCGCCTATATCGATGCCTTGCGTGCCGCGCGGCGACGCAATATCCCCGTGCTTCACCCGAGCGCGGGGCTCCGGTGGCGCTTCGACGATGGAACGACGCTACGATTTATCGGCCCGATGTCACCGCATCTCAACGACGGCAAAAATCGCGTCAACGATAATTCGCTCGCGTTCGTGTTGCGCTACCGCGGATTCAGCATGCTTTTTACCGGCGATGCGACCGCGACGATGGAGCGACTCTGGATGGACGAAGGGAGCGATCTCCACGTGACGGTGTTGAAAGTGGGGCACCACGGCAGCCGCTTCGCATCCTCACCGGCGTTTCTCGCGATGGTTCGCCCGCGAATCGCGCTGATCTCGGTCGGGCGCGGGAACCGTTACGGACAGCCCGCCCCGGAGACGCTCGCCCGCCTACGCGCGGTCGGCGCGCTCATCTATCGAACCGACCGGGACGGCGAGATCGCGCTGAGCAGTGACGGCAGGCGGATTTGGATGCGGCGGCAGATTCGGCGCCTCCCCTAAATGTTGCGCTCCACGAAGACGGCCATGCGCCGGCCACTCTCGCCGTTGAGCGGAGCGACGATGACGCGGAAGCCGCTGACGACCGCGGCGTTCGAGCCCGCAGTACGGGTGGAGCGCCAGTTCGAGGTCATCGCACGCACGGCTCGGTCGATGGGGCCCGGGAGGGAGTCGGGCGTCGAATCGTCGCCGTAGAGCGAACCGAAGGGGTCGACCGCGCTCGCGGGGCCGGCCATCACCACGCGGTAGTCGTCGTCGAGGACGAAGCAATAAGGGATCTCGGGCTGCCCGCCGACTGCGGTAAGGGTGGGGGCGCTCGGTTCGATTGCCTCGGTGGCGAGTGCGTACATGGTTGTATCCTCCATGCCCCTACGATAGCCCGCCCTGCCCCACCCGCGCCTCCGGGAAAACCCCTGGTTTTTCGCGTATCGCTTCCCCGTGAGCACACCGATCGGACGCACCAAGGAACTCGACCGCATCGCGGCCGCCTTAGAGGAGGCCCGGCGGTTGCAGGTGGCTCGGACGCTGCGCCTCGTCGGGAACTCGGGCATCGGCAAGAGCACGGTCGCCGCCGCGTCGATCGAACGCGCGCACGACGCGGGCTGGCTCGCGGTCCTCGAAACGGCGCATCGCGTGCAAGCGCGCTTGCCCTTTGCCCTCGCGCGAAGAATCGGCGCCGGAATTCTCGCCGCTCTCGGCGAGCGCAGCGAGCTCTTTGCCGCCGGGCTCCCGAGCGATTTCACGACCGAACGCGATGGTGCGAAAAACGAAGAGGCGCTCTACCGCCTCATCGAAGCGGTCCTCCTCGATTTTCCGCTGCTCGTCGCCGTCGACGACATGCAATGGTGCGATCCCGAATCGCTCTCGTTGTTATTGCGATTACTCGAACGGTTTGCCGATCAGCGCTTCGCGTTGCTCTCCATCGAACGGCTCGACGAGCCCGGCTGGGAGGGCCTAACGCACAGTGACGCGTCGTTCGTTCTCGATGCGCTCGTCGAGAACGACGCGCGCGCCCTCGCGCGCTCGCTCTTGCCCGATGCGAGCGACGAAGCGATCGCACGGATTGCCGAAATTTCTGCGGGGCGCGCGATCGATATCGTCGCCATCGCCGAATCGCTCGCGCAGGGCGGAGACGATATCGCCGCCGTCGCCGCCGGGTTGCGCGCCGTCGTCGCGCGCGACCTCGCCGTGATGACGCCGGAGCGACGCGAGTTCTTGCAGATGCTCGCGCTCATGGAAGAACCGATTACACTCGCGCTGCTCCAACTCTTGTGGAGCGAAGATCACTTCTTGCCATTGCTGCAAACGAGTACGGGGCGCTATCTGACGTCGGCTCCCACCGGCATCGCTTTCCGGCACGCGGCGCTCGCACAGGCGATCCGCGAGACGATTGCGATCGACGTTCCGTACCGTCGGCGTATCATCGCCGCGATCTCGAAGTTGCCCGCTCCCACGAGTTTCGATCTCGAACAGGTCATCGCACAAGCACGCGCCTGCGGCGACGATGCGCTCGTGAGAGCCAATCTCGAACGTCTCGCGAGCGCCGCCGAGGCGGCACGCGACCTCGCCCTCCAAGCGAGCGCGCTCGAACGCTTGCTGCCTCTCATCGAGTCCGATCGCGGTGCGTTCCTAGAGAGCAGTACGCTTTTATCGACACTGTATAATGGGCTCGGAAACGAGCGAAAGAGTCTGCGCGTTTCGCGCGATGCACTGGCGCGGGTTGAGAATCCCTCACACGACCCTCGTGCCGCACAACTTATCGGGTCGCTCTTGTTCTCAACCTGGCACACCGGCGATCGCGACCGTTTCGAAGAGCTATGCGCCGCGTTCGGCAAACCCGACGCACATCCGGCGGCTCAAGCCATCGTTACCTTTGCGCGTATGGCGGCGGCCACCGCCGAATTTGACGAAGATGCCTATCTCCTCCATCGCATGCAGCTCCCGGAAGGGGTCCTCGCCTCGCCGCTCGCCGCGGCTCGAACGAAAGCCCTCGATGCGTTGATCTCGAACCGAGGAGGAGATGCGCCGATCGAACTACCTGCTCTTTCGTACGCCGAAAGCGGTTCGTCACCGCTCGGGGCGATGATGACGGCCCATGTCGAGTATCTTTCTTCACTGTATTCTCACGGGCCCGACGATCGGTTACTTCCCCCGCCGGCCGTCGCCGGCGGATTTACCGCGATCGGAGCGCGCGCACTCGCGGCGATTGCCACCGGTCAATTCGACGACGCCATCGCCCAAATTCACGACTCGCTGCTCGCCGTTGCGGGGACCTATGCCGGGCGCGCGCTCGTTGCACTCGCGGCGAGCGCGGCGGTCTTCGGCGACCGTCCGTTACCCCGCCGATTGGGGGAGATCGTCGAACGCGAGGGCGTTCGGATTATCGCCGAGGAGCGAAATTATACGTTCGTGCCGGTCGCGTGTGCCTTCGCAGCGCTCTTCGCAAAAACGCAACGAGATGGGGCTCGTGCGGCACTAGAGCGAGCAGTTGCGATGATGGAGCGAGCCCCGCTTCCGACCGATCTCTTCGCCCTTCCGGTGATCGCAAGCATCGCCGCGCAACGCCTCGGCGACACTTCCATTGCATCGCGCATCGCGTCGGGGAGCATCCGCGTCGATCGTCAGCGATGGTCGCTGGCGATGGCGCGGTTAACGCAAATGCACGCGGCGGGCTTCCTCGGCAAAAAAATCGCCGCTGCGGAGGAATCCGCCATGGCGCACGAACTTGAGGCGCTCCGCGCTCCCTATTTCGCGGCGCACGTTCTCGCACGGAAGCCTGCGGGGCGCTCGGCGACCGGTACGCTTCCGGCACTCTCGCGCCGCGAGCGCGAGATTGCGGCGCTCGTTGCCGACGGGCTGAGCAATCGGGAGATCGCGGAGCGCCTGGTCCTCAGCGAACGCACCGTCGAAGGGCACATCGCAAATGCCTTCGGCAAAGCTGGGGCGAGCTCGCGTGCGCAGCTCGCCACCTGGTACGTTCGTACGTTTAGTGCTGCATAAGGACAAAGAATCCCACGGTCTTCGGCGCTCCCGCGTTCGCTGCCTGAATCTCCGCGACCATACCCGAGAGGTGCGCCTCGACATGGTGCGCCATGGCGTGGAGATCGTCCGCGTCGGGCACCTGGGCGAGCCCGAGGGTTCGCGCGACGAGCGCGCCGATCGCCGCCGTATCGTCTTTTGCGGTCTTCATCCATTCATCGAAGAGCGCGGGCGTGGTTTGAAGTGCGTGCAGAAAACCGGCGGCGACCGCCCGTCGAGCTACATCATTCATTTCGCATCGATCCTCTCATAACAATACAGGTTGCTCGCCGTACTCTGGAGGCACGGCGACTGCGGCTATCGTTCTCGACAGCGGTTTTTGTTCCCGCCGCTATCGTACGATCGAAACCAACCGTAGCGATTCTCGATAATCGAAGGCGCCGTTCGCGGCGGCGGCGCTGACGATTGCGTGCAACTCTGCGGTCAACTCATCATCGAGCGAGCCGAGCACGTAGCGCCCGGAGATGGCTTTCCAGAGCCACGCGCCGTCGACTGCAGCGCGCACCTCGAAATCCTCAAACGTCGGTAATGCCGAAAAGCCGGCCCGCCCGAGAAAATCGGCGATTCCGAAGCGTTCGAAGAGCGCGCGGTCGCCGATCGCAAAGGGTGAGAACTCGGGGTAACGGATCGCAAGTTTTCGCGAGAGCGTGGCGAGAAGTTCCGTGAGGGTCGTCGGCTGTTTTGGGCGGCGCGGGAGCAAGAACGCGAACGTGCCGCCCGGCGCGAGCACGCGGTGGACCTCGCGGAGCGCCGTTTCGACCTGCGGAATCAGCATGAAGACCAAATGCGCGGCGACCGCACCGAACGCCGCATCGGCGTACGGCAACGCAAAAGCCGAGGCGACGCGCAGATCGGCCTCGTTCCCGGCGAGGCGCGCCTTTGCAAGGGCAAGTTCTTCCTCCGAGAGGTCGACCCCGGAGAGCGCCGCTTGCGGGGCGCGCGCGCGAATCGCCGCGAGCAATTCGCCGTCACCGCAACCGATATCGAGAATCGCCGCCGTTTCGGTGGCCGCAATTCGGTCGGCGACCATCTCGTACGAGGTGCGCCCATCGCTCGTCCGGAGCGCGCACATTACGGTGCTCGTCACGCCGGGATTGCGATGGTGAAAGGCATGGAGATAGGCGGCGATCTGCTCGTTGGTCGGCGGCACCCCGTGCAAGATCGCATCCATGAATGATTTTTCGTGCACGGTCACGCCACCGCAAATGGGTTGAGTAGTGCCCGAGCGCGCTTGCCGAGCATTTGCGTGATCGTGAAATGCTCCAGCCCCGGTACGATCGCACGCACGACCGAGATCGGAAGATCGGGCGGCGAGAGATCGACCGCAACGACGCTCGCGAGGCCATAGGCGCGCAGCGCTTCGAGCGTTCCGCGCAGGTCGGCGGCGAGATCGTCGCTACTGCGGTCGGTAAGGCCGGCGAACGGAACCCGTTCGGCGGGGAGATCGAGATACCAACGTCCAGTTGGCACCTCGCTCAAACGGCGTGCGTGCTCGCCCATCTTGCCCTTCGGTTCGTCGGCGCGTAGCATATCCTCGCGTGCGGCTTGAATATCGACGACGCGGCTCTGCAACGCTTCGGTGAGCGCGCGCGTGAGCGCGTGTGCCGGCGAGAGCGCGCACCCCAGCCCCATGTGCGCCATCGGTATCGCCGCACCGGGTTCGGAGATAGACGCGAGTACTGTGAGCGGCAAGGATGGTTCGTCGAGCGCAAAGGCGCGCACCCTCAATCCGGCGGCGCGTAGTTCGCCGACGAGCCAATCGACGTTCGGTTCGCCGACGGGAAGCTCGATCTCCGGCATCAGCGCCCGTTCCGGCGCATCGGGACCGAGAAAAAACCTCGGCGCGAGCGAACAGCGCACGTGCGCGAGCGCCCATGCGTGCCGCTCGATGAGTTCGCAGAGCGCATGATAGATAGCTTCGGTTTGATTGTTTCCCGAGGCGAGCCCATTCGTGCTGGTCGTCATGAAGAGCTTTTCTCCGAACCACGGGCATTCCACCATCGCAAGCGGAACCGGAATCGCGTCGCCCGAGAGCAGTTCGGTCCCGCGCACGCAATCGACGACGAGATCGCGGGCTTCGGGGCGAAGCCCGCACTCATCGAGATCGATCCGTTCGGCGACGCGGCGCAGCGATTCGCGGCGACGCACGAGCGCCGCGCGCGCGCCGATCTGCCGTTCGGTTGCCTCCATCACCGCACTCGCGATCGCACCCTCGCGCGTGATGCCCTTTCCGTTATAGACGCCGAGGAGATCGGGCGAATGAGGAACCAGCGCGCTAAAAGTCGGGATGTTCGTGCGGTCGAGCAACGTGGTATCTGCGACGCGCGTGATGCCGTAACGTCGCCGCAACTCGGGCAATAGCGCGATCGTCTGCGCGAAGGGCACCGCACGGTCGTACGTACCGGGCGCCTTCGGCATCGTTGCAGGCAGCACGATCGGCGAAGTATCGCGCGGCTCCAAACTCGCTGCGAATAGTGCGGTCGGCGCGGGGATATCGTTGCGACGCCACGGGCGCGCCAACGCACGCTGCACGCTTCGCAGAGCAAAGCGTGCATCGTGCCGTTTGAGGTCGCCTTCGGTTCGCGCAATCTCCAGCAAGGTCGCGCGGGCCGGGGCAGGCGCGTGCGCGACGCAACCCTCCCAACTCCGTTCCATATAGTAGATCTCGCGCGATCCGGCGACAAACGCGTGCGCCTCCGGTGCGCTCAACACGCCGCGGCGCACCGCGAGCCAGGCAACGTATCGCACGTTGACGAGCGGCACCGTCATTGCCGCGTGCGTCTGCGGGTGCGTGAGGAGCGCGACTTCGTCGTCGCCGTCGATCGCCTCGCAGGCATACCAACGCGCGATCGCCCCGAAGGTGCGGAAGCCGTAGGGCGCGCACTCGACGCCGCGGAGCGCGCCCATACTCGACGCGCCGAACATCCGCGCGTGCGCGAGCGCGGCGAAACATTCTTTCGGCGACGGCGCGAGATCGTGGTGAAAAACGCCGTCGACGAGCAGCACGGCATCGTAGTCGCGCGCGGCGCGTTCGACATCGCCACGCCCCGCCGGCGGCAAGTAGGACGCACCGGGCATAGCAATGCGGTCCTCGCTCGGCAGCGAGGGACCGCAAAAAACCGCTAGAGTCGTACCCATCGCGCGGGCACGTTGGCGTACGAGGGGCGCGAAACCTGGTGCTAGACCGGAGCTTCCTCGACGACCCGTTCGATCGCCGCGACCACGCGGTCGAAGCCTTTGCCGCCGGCTTGGAAGTGGCGCATTTCGTGATCGCGATTGAAAACGTAGAACGCCGGAACGAATTGGTTTTCAAAGCGGTCGACGAGCGTGTGCTCGTTATCGATCGCGCAGGGCTGCACGAGCTGCATTTCGCCGCGCGCGTCGGCTTCGACGGCGGCGATATCGAGCTCGCTCTCGGAGCGCGGTTGGTGGATCGCCACGAACGCAACGCCGAGCGGCGCGAAGCGATCGCGCACGCGCGCGAACGCCTCCGCACTTTCGTGGCAGAGGTGACAGCTCAGCGACCAAAAGCTCACGACGACGGGTTTCCCGGCGAGTGCGTCGGCACTCGGCTTGCCGCCGTTACACCAGGTTGCAACCCCCTCCAACGATGGGAGGGGGCTGCGCATCCGGAGTGCCATTACGCTTTCTGGAGCAGCGCTTTGCCGGGCTTCCATTCCGCCGGGCAGAGCCCGCCGGTCTGAAGCGCCTGCAGCACGCGCAACGTTTCTTCGACGCTACGTCCGACATTATCGTCGGTGACGACGGCGTACTTTAGCACGCCCTCGGGATCGATGATGAAGAGCCCGCGCTGCGCAACGCCGCTCTTTTCATCGAGAACGCCGTACGCACGCGCGACCGATTTCGTGAAATCGGAGACGAGCGGAAACTGCGTGCCGGCGATGCCGTTCTTCTCACGCGGCGTGTTCAGCCACGCCCAGTGGCTGAAGACCGAGTCGGTCGAACAGCCGAGAATCTCGCAATCGAACTCTTGGAACTCCGTCGCACGGTCGGAGAGCGCGGTGATCTCCGTCGGGCAGACGAACGTGAAATCGAGCGGATAGAAGAAGAAAATCAGCCATTTGCCGCGGTAATCGCTAAGCGAAATTTCTTTGCCTAGATCCTTCGCGCTGGTCGCACCCTTGGTGCTGGCCAACGTAAATTCCGGGGCTGCTTTACCAACCTGAACCATACTTATTGAGTCTTCCTTACGCACGAGCGGATGGTGAGGGAAATCGGGCCATTTCGGCCACTCGGTATGACGCGCGCCCGCCTGCCGAGGTTGCAAGAGCCCCACCGTCGCCGTAGGTGGCGTCAAGTATATAATGACCTACATACTTGACATTTTGTCTGTCTAACGATACATTGCCGGCATGATCGACCGCACAAATGGGCGCCGCTACCTCCTCGAGCTCGCGGGCGCTCTCTTCTTCTATATCGCCGCGCTCCTGCTGAGCCTTACCCTCCTCGGACGCCCCGCGTTGACCGGGCTCGAACGAACGCTTGCGGCCCTCCTACCCATCCCGGGCATCGTCTTGCTCTTCTGTGCCATTGCGCGGCATGTGGCGCGCATCGACGAACTCCAGCGGCAGATCCTCCTCGAGGGGATGGCGGTCGCCGGAGGGGTGACCGCGATGCTCGCCATGACGGCGACGTTCCTGGGGAATGCCGGCATCGCGAACCCGCCGTCGTGGACGTGGTTCGTTTCGTTCATGGCCATTTTGCCGATCGGTGCGGCCGTCGCCAGCCGCCGCTACGAGTGAAGAATCGCCTCCGCGTGCTGCGCGCCGAGCACGAGCTCACGCAAGCCGATCTTGCCGACCGCGTGGGTGTTTCGCGCCAAACCATCGTCGCGCTCGAAGCCGGGAAATATGCGCCCTCGCTGACGCTCGCGTTCAAACTCTCCAAACTCTTCGTGCAGCCGGTCGAACGCATCTTCGATCCCGAATCGTTCGAGTAGGATGGCGGGGGAAACCCTCGCACCCATACCGAGGTCGTAGGTACCGAACCCCTTCAACGGTAACGATGGCACTACCATGAGCGCAACGGAACTGCTCCCCCCCGAAATACCCGCCGGCCTCCTCTCGCGCTTCGAGCGCGCAGAGCGGGTGCTGCCGGCGATCGAGTGGCCGCTCTACGTCGACGATGTCGTCGCGATCGAACGCCTCAAACGCGAGCGCAACGCCGTCGTTCTCGCGCACAACTATCAGGTTCCCGAGATCTTCCATCTCGTCGCCGATATCGTCGGAGACTCGCTCGCGCTCGCGGTGGAAGCCGCGAAAACCGATGCCGACGTCATCGTTCTCTGCGGCGTTCATTTCATGGCCGAGACCGCAAAGCTCGTCAATCCCGAGAAGCGCGTGCTGGTTCCCGATCTTCGCGCGGGATGTTCGCTCGCCGAATCGATTACCGCCGCCGACGTTCGCCTGTTGCGCGAACGCTACCCCGGGGTTCCCGTGGTTACGTACGTCAACACCTCGGCCGAAGTGAAGGCGGAGTCCGACGTCTGCGTGACCAGCGGCAATGCGTTACACGTCGTGGAAGCGCTCGGCGTTCCGCGCGTCATTTTTCTGCCCGACGAATATCTCGCAAAATACGTCGCATCGCAAACGGCGGTAGAAATTATCGCGTGGAAGGGGCACTGCGAAGTGCACGAACGCTTCTCTCCCGAGGAGATTCGCGCGTTTCGGCGCGACGATCCGAACCTTCGCGTTCTCGCGCATCCGGAGTGCCCGCCCGGAGTGCTCGCCGAAGCCGATTATGTCGGCTCGACGCAAGGGATGACCGAGTACGTGCGGCGCGAATCCGCGCGCGCGACCGACGAAGGCATCACTCCGCGCATCGTGATGATTACCGAGTGTTCGATGGCCGATAACGTTGCCGGAAGTGTTGCGAACGTCGAGTTCGTGCGTCCGTGCAACCTCTGCCCGCACATGAAGCGCAATACGCTCTCGAAGGTGCGGCAGAGTTTGGAAACGATGCAATACGAAGTGAGCGTCGATCCCGTCGTCGCCGAGCGCGCGCGACGCGCGGTCGACCGCATGCTCGCCTACGGCCGCGCGCCGAAGTCTCCGTAATGCGCGAACGCGCGTACGACGTCGCCGTCGTCGGCGCCGGTATCGCCGGGTTGATGGCGGCCTACAAGCTCGCACCGCTTCGCGTTGCGGTGCTCTGCAAACGCCCCCTCGGCAGCGGAGCGGCGACCGATTGGGCGCAGGGAGGTATCGCGGCGGCGATCGGTCGCGACGATTCGCCCGCGTTGCACGCGCAAGATACGCGGATCGCAGGCGCGGGGCTGAGCGATGAATCGATCGCCGAAATTCTTGCCAACGACGCGCCCGCGCGCATCGAAGAACTGCTCGAACTCGGCGCCTCGTTCGATCGCACCGCCGACGGCGAACTCGCGTTGGGTCGCGAAGCGGCGCACCAACGTCGACGCATCGTCAAAGCCGGCGGCGACGCAACCGGTCACGAGATTTTGCGCACGCTCATCGCTGCGGTCGGCGCCTCCGACCACATCGACGTCATCGCCGACACCATCGTCGAGGATCTTCTCATCGACGGCGAGCGCCGCATCGCCGGGGTTATCTGCCGCTCCCGCGATCTCGGCGAACGCTTCATCGTGCGCGCGCGAGCGACGGTTCTCGCGACCGGCGGCATCGGCCGCCTCTATCGCGCAACCACCAATCCCGTCGAAGCGACCGGCGACGGCATCGCGATGGCCGCCCGCGCCGGTGCGATGCTCGCCGACATGGAGTTCGTGCAATTCCATCCTACCGCGTTGGCGATCGGGCGCGACCCGATGCCGCTGGTTACCGAAGCGATTCGCGGTGAGGGCGCCCTGCTGATCAACGACCTCGGCGAGCGTTTCATGACCTCCGTCCACGACGATGCCGAACTCGCGCCCCGCGATATCGTCGCTCGCGCAATTTTCGAACAGATACGCGCCGGGCGCAGCGTCGGGCTCGACGCGCGCGACGCGATCGGCAGCGACTTTCCCGAACGCTTTCCAACGGTATTTGCGTTCTGCACCTCGGCCGGAATCGATCCGCGCACCGCACGCATCCCCGTTGCGCCTGCGGCGCACTACCACATGGGTGGAGTTGCGGTCGACGAATGGGGGCGCTCCTCGCTTCGCGGCCTCTGGGTCTGCGGCGAAGCGAGTGCGACCGGCGTTCACGGCGCGAATCGTCTCGCGAGCAATTCGTTGCTGGAAGCGATGGTCTACGCATCGCGCGCCGCCGACGATATTCGCGGCGCGGCGCTCGAACCGACCGGGCCGACGCCCTTGCCGATTCCGCCGCACGACAGTTCGCCGCGATTAGCGCAGGCCGTGCTCGATTTACGCAACGTCATGTACGCCGACGTCGGGCTCCTGCGCGACGCCCGCGGGCTGCGGAACGCGCTCGCGCGGATCGCCACGCTCTCGGCCGAGTTTCCCAACGCGCTCGGCGAATTGCGCAACCTCCTCGTCGTCGCACACGCGATTGCCTCTGCCGCCCTCTCGCGCGAAGAGAGCCGCGGCAGCCACTATCGCCTCGATTTTCCGCATGCCGATGACGCGTTTGCGAAACGCTCGTTTACGAAGTTGGAGACGCATGCGTAAACCGCACCGCCTCGTCACCGAGCCGATCGTCCGCGGCGCGCTGCTCGAAGATCTCGGGCGCGGCGGCGATCTCACCACCGAGTCGATCTTTCCGCCGGGGCGCCGAGCGACCGGCGCGATCGTCGCGCGCAAGCCGGGCTCGCTCGCCGGAATCGAGACGGCGCTGCTCGCCTTCGAATTGCTCGACCCGAACACCGAGATTCGCGATGCGCTCGAGGATGGCTCGGCGTTCGAAGCGGGGGCGACGATCGCTCGCCTCGCGTGCGATACGTACGCCCTTCTCGCCGGCGAACGGACGGCGTTAAATGTGCTCGGCCACCTCTGCGGCGTCGCAACGCTCACGCGCTCCTACGTCGACGCGATCGCGGGCACCAAGGCGCATATCGTCTGCACGCGCAAGACGACGCCGGGACTACGCGTGCTCGAAAAATATGCCGTGCGTTGCGGCGGCGGCGAGAACCATCGCTTCGCGCTCGACGATGCGGTTTTGATTAAGGATAACCATATCGCGCTCGCGGGATCGATCCACCACGCCGTCGCGGCGGTGCGCGCGAATATCGGACACATGGTGAAGGTGGAGATCGAAGTCGATACGCTCGACCAATTGCGCGCCGCGCTCGAGGAGCCGATCGATGCGGTTCTGCTCGATAATATGTCGCCGCAGATATTGCGCGAAGCGGTCGGGATCGTCGGAGGGCGCTGCATCACCGAAGCGAGCGGCGGCGTCGATCTCGCGCACGTCGCAGAGATCGCGCGCAGCGGCGTCGATCTCATCTCGGTCGGACGACTGACGCACAGCGCGCCGAACCTCGACATCGGCCTCGATATCGCTCCGTAGCAAACTCCGCCCTCGCGTTTGTCATCCCGAGTAGCCGCCGAAGGCGGCGTATCGAGGGATCGTTCGCCTGCGAGCGCGACACGCGCCGCCTCGATACGGCGCTTGCAGCGCCTACTCGGCGTGACAACGTTGTGCTGCTCGGCGTGACAACGTTGTGCTGCTCGCATGCGACCGATGAGCGACCGCGCGATGTCGGCGCACCCGACGAGCGCTTAAGCGAGCGGCGAGGACCCTGACATTGCTTGTCCGAGCCGCGAGCGTCTAGCTCGGAGCGGTGCGCCGCAGTCGCACGGAAGCGGGGGAGCGCGAGCGCGCCTCGATACGGGCGCTGAAGCGCCCTACTCGGCGTGACAAAAGCGGCGCCTCGATACGGCGCTTGCAGCGCCTACTCGGCGTGACACCTGTGTGCGGCGCCTCGATACGGCGCTTGCAGCGCCTACTCGGCGTGACAACGTTGTGCTGCTCGGCGTGACAGAGTGCGCTACTCCGCGTGACACTGGCGCCCCAGCGAGGGCTAGCGCAGGGCGAACAATTGCGTGGCGACGATCGCGCCGATCCCGACGAGCATCGCCGTCCCGATCACCGCCCAGGTAACCGGCAACGCAAGCGTCTCGCCGCGGCGCAGAGCGCGGTCGGTAACTGCATACCGCAGAGCGCCGGCGATGCCGAACAGCACGCCGACCACCGCCATAACGACACCGAACCACGAGGCCATGCCCTCGTTCACCGTGCTCTTTAGGTGAAGTACGCCGGAAAATTCCCGCAAAACCAGCGAAAAGCGCGCGATCACGAAACCGAACGCGATAAACGAGAGCGAGGTTCGCACGTAGGAGAGAAAGGTACGCTCGTTTGCGAGGACGTCGTTCGGCTTGACGTCGGAGGCTTGAAACATGTGGCGCGGTTACCCGCGGCGGGCGGACGTTCCTAGGGCCGACGCGAAGAAAACCCCATGAGCGAGCTACAAGAACGTGCGAGCCACGACCCCGACAACCCGCAGGCCCTGATCGACTTTATGTCCTCGGGTTGGCTCCACCAGGCCCCCGTCCGCAAGGCGCACCCCGAGATCGCCCGCTTCCAGGCGCGGCGCGGCGAGCTCTCCCAGCGGTTTCCAGGCGAGTATCTCGTCCTGCCCGCCGGCACCGAACACGTGCGCGCGAACGATACGAATTTCCGCTTCCGTCCCGACAGCGATTTCGCATACCTGATGGGCGGCGGCGAACCCGACGAGCTCCTCGTCCTCGAGCCCGACGGCGCCTGCCACCGCACCCGGCTCTTTACCGCGGCGCACAATCGCGGAACCGCGGCGTTCTTTACCGATCGCGTGCGCGGCGAACTCTGGGTCGGCCGCCATCGCGGCCTCGACGAGAGCCAAGCGTATTACGCCGTCGATTCCGTCGCCGATCTCTCCGAGAAAGCCGACTACCTGCGCGATATTCGCGCCTCGGGCACGCGCGTACGCGTTCTCGGCGAGGATAACGAACTCGCGGAGACGCTCGGCGAGATGCGCCTCATCAAAGACGATTACGAAATCGCCGAGTTGCGCAAAGCCGTCGAGATCACCAAGCGCGGCTTCGAAGATGCAATTCGCGTCATGCGCGCCGGGCGCGGCGAGCGCGCCATCGAAGCGGCGTTCTGGGCGCGCGCTCGCATCGAAGCGAACGACGTCGGCTATCTCACCATCGCTGCGGCCGGGCACCACGCGTGCACGCTCCATTGGAATCGCAACACCGGATTGCTCGAATCGGGAGCGTTGCTCTTGCTCGATGCCGGAGTCGAATGCGATTCGTTGTATACCGCCGACGTGACGCGCACGCTGCCGATCGGCGGACGATTCAACCGCCAGCAACGCGTCATTTACGAACTCGTATGGGAGGCGCAGCGCGCCGCGATGGCCGCGGTCGTGCCGGGGAACGAATTTCGCGAACCGCATCGGCGCGCGATGCGCGTGCTCGCCGAAGGTTTGATCGATCTCGGAATCCTGACGTGCTCGCTCGAAGAAGCGCTCGACCCGGAGCGCCAACTCTACCGTCGCTACTCGTTGCACGGCGTCAGCCACATGCTCGGTATCGACGTTCACGACTGCGCGCGCGCGCGCATGGAGACCTATCGGTACGGGACGTTGCGCGAGGGGATGGTGCTCACGGTCGAACCCGGGCTCTATTTCCAACCCGACGACGCGACGGTTCCCGAAGAGTATCGCGGCATCGGCGTGCGTATTGAAGACGACATCGTCGTCACCGCGAGCGGCGGCGAGAACCTCTCGGAGATTCTGCCCTCCCGCATCGACGACGTCGAACGCTGGATCGCCTCGCTGCACGCATGAGCGACGCGTCGCCGCAGTACGGCGAACGCATCGTTGCCCTCGAACCGCTGGGAACGCAAACGATTCCCGATCGCGAGCGGCACGGGCACGCGCGCGATCTCTTCGCGCTGTGGTACTCGGCGAACGCCGAAATCGCCACGTGGATGGTCGGCCTCTACATCGTCGCGCTCTACGGCACCGATCTGCGTTCGGCGACGATCGGCATTATCGTCGGCAATCTCGCGGGATACGCCCTTCTCGGCCGTCTCAGCATGCGCGCGCCGAGCGACGGCGTGCCGCAGATGGTCGCTTCACAACGCGCGTTCGGCCGCAGCGGCAATCGCGCACCTGCGGCGTTAGCGTTTCTCGCCGGCGTCGGTTGGTTCGCCGTCAATAGCGTCTTTGGGGCCTACGCGCTCACGACGCTCACGCACTGGCCGTTCGCCGCAAGCCTCGCAACCCTCGTCCTCGCACAGGTCGCGCTGGCGATGTACGGGCACAATCTCATCCACGCTTTTCAACGCGCCGCGGTCGCCTTGCTGACCGCGGGGTTCGTCGCGATTGCAGTCGCGACCATCGCCCGACACCCGGCCGGCAACGCGTTCCACGCCGATGCCCCGCTCGCCATCGGCGGTGCGATCGCAGGCTTCTCGTTCGCGGTCGCGCTCTCGTTCTCGTATGCAACCGGGTGGCTTCCCTGTGCCGCCGACTACGCGCGCTATCTACCGCGCGAAACGTCGCGGCGCGCGCTGTTTTGGGCGAGTTTCCTCGGCAGCGCGCTGCCCTGTATCGCGATCGAACTGCTCGGCGCGCTCGCGGCGAGCGCGCTCGGGCAGCGCGCTAGTGCGGCGCAATCGCCGACCGACGCCATCGCCGCGCTATTGGGGCACGGGCTTATCGCCGCGATCGCACTCGCAACGATCGTGCTCGGCACGCTCACGGCGAACAGCATGAACCTCTACTCCGGTGCGCTCGCCGCGCTCGTTGCGACGCGCATCGCCGTGCCGCGCGTCGCCGCAGCTCTGGTGGTCGGAGGGATCGGTGCGGCGATCGCCTTCTTCGGGAGCGATCCGCGCGTCGCCGCCGAGGGATACTCGAACTTTCTGTTACTGCTCTCGTACTGGACCGCACCGTGGGCGGCGGTCGTGCTCTTCGCGCGCGAACGCGACGATCCGCAACGGGCGACGGGATTCCGAGCCGGAACCCTCGCCTGGTTGCTCGGCGTGCTCGCATCGCTTCCATTCTGGAATCAGGCGTGGTATGTCGGCCCGGTGCCGCGTGCCGTTCCGGCCCTCGGCGACCTTTCGTACGAGGTCGGCTTCATCGTCGCCGCGGCGGCGATCTTCGTGCTGCAACGAAACTTTTCGCGCACCCCCGGGTAGAGAGCCCGGAGATCCTCGCTGCAAGGGAGATTTTGTGTTATCCGTCGAGCATATTCAAAAAAGCTTCGGTAGCGTTCAAGCGCTACGGGACGTCTCGTTCTCGATCGGCGCCGGTTCGGTTTTCGGCCTGCTCGGCCCGAACGGATCGGGGAAGACGACGACCATGCGCACCATCCTCAACATTCTCAATCCCGATGCCGGGCAGGTAACCTGGAACGGGAAAGCGATCGATCGAGCGATGCGTCGCCGCTTCGGCTACCTTCCCGAAGAGCGCGGGCTCTACGGCAAGATGGCGGTACGCGAGCAAATCATCTATTTCGGTCGGCTGCACGGTCTGCACGAACCCGAGGCGGCGAAACGCGCCGATACCTGGATCGAACGGCTCGAGATCGGCACCTACGCGCTACGCCCCGCCGCCGAACTCTCGAAGGGCAACCAACAAAAGGTCCAGATCGCCTGTGCGGCCCTGCACGAACCCGAGCTTTTGATTCTCGACGAACCGTTCTCCGGGCTCGATCCGGTGAACGCCGATATCTTGCTCGCCGTCCTCCTCGATCTGAAGGCGAAGGGCACGACGCTCGTGCTCTCCAGCCACCAAATGTGGCAGCTCGAACAACTCTGCACCGCATATTGCGTGATTAACAAGGGCGAGACGCGCGCGACCGGGACGCTCGCGGAATTACGCGCCGCGTGGCCGACCCGCCTCGTCCGCGTCGCTCCCGATAGTAAAGCGCTGCGCGATGCCGCCGCCGGCCTCGGCGCGACCGTTGCCGGAAGCGAGAACGGAGCGCTCGATCTCAACGTCCCCGCGAACAGCGATTTCGCCGCGATGCTTCGCACCTTCGTCGGCGCGGATTCCATCGTTCGCTTCGAGGTGGTCGAGCCTTCGCTACACGATATCTATCTTCGCGCGATCGGAGTTGCGGCATGAACGATTTCATCACGGTCTATTCCGGCGATCTCATGCGCCGCATCAAATCGCGCCCTTTCATTATCGGGCTCGTATTGGGAACGCTCGCCATCGTCGCGCTATTGAAACTGCCGACGATGCTCGCCCCGACGATCGTCAGCCAAGGCACGAACATTATCATCGTCGCCGATGCTCCGATCGCGGCACAAGCGCGTCCGCTGCTCTCCAAGACGCTGACGGTTCGGGGCGTCGTCCCGGCATCGACGAAAATCGACGCGGCGCTCTTAAAGCGCTTCGACGCCGATAACGCCATTTCGATTCAAGACGTAAAGACCGGCATTCGCATTACGATTTACGCGAAGAACCCTACCAGCGTGCCGAGCGGGCGCGTGCGCACCGCGCTCCTTCCGTTGCAGGTGCAACACGCCACGCACCTCACCAACGCACAGATCGCCGCGGCGCTCGACGCACGGGTCGACGTGCGTTCGCTAAGCACGAAATTCCACTCGGTACATCAGGCGGAAGCGGCACAAGGGCTCGCGATGACGCTCGTGGTGTTTCTCTACATTCTCGTGCTCGTGAATAGTCAGTTCGTCATGTCGGCGGTCGCCGAAGAGAAGACGAGTCGCATCGCCGAGTTGCTGATCGCGACCGTCGACCCAATGGTCTTGCTGGTGGCGAAGGTTCTCGTCGCTGCGACGCTGAGCGTTCTCCAACTCCTGGTTTGGGTCGGCATCGGCATCGCGCTCGGTACG
>JAJXXM010000230.1 GCA_021781095.1 bacterium | reverse complement strand
ACGTGCACGTCCCGGGGATCTTCGTCGCGCGGATCGTCGAGGTTGGTGCGGAAGGCAAAAGAATCGAGCGCGTGACCACGCGCAAGCGGGAGGGACGATAATCATGGCGCTCACACGCGAAGAACTCGCCGCACGCGTCGCTCGCGAATTGCGCGACGGCATGTACGTGAATCTCGGTATCGGCATGCCGACGTTGATTCCCAACTACGTGCCGCCCGGCGTGCGCGTCGTCTTACAGAGCGAGAACGGCATTCTCGGCACCGGTCCGTACCCGTACGAAGAAGATGTCGATGCCGATCTTATCAACGCGGGTAAGGAGACCGTGACGGTGCTGCCGGGCGCCTCGTTCTTCGATTCAGCGCTCTCGTTCGGAATGATCCGCGGCGGGCATATCGATCTTGCGGTGCTCGGTGCGATGCAGGTGAGCGCGCACGGCGACCTTGCGAACTGGATGATTCCGGGGAAGATGGTTAAAGGCATGGGCGGGGCGATGGATCTCGTGCACGGTGCGAAGCGCGTGATCGTGATGATGGAGCACGTCGCGAAAGGGAACGCCCACAAAATCGTCGGCGAATGCACCCTGCCGCTCACTGGGAAGCGCGTCGTTCATAAACTGATGACGGACCTCGCGGTCATCGATATCGAACCAGAGGGGCTGGTCTTGCGCGAGCTCGCACCGGGAGTAACGGTGGAAGAAGTCCAGGCGGGCACGGGGGCGCCGCTGTTGATCCCGGCGACGCCGACCTCGATGGCGGGCTGACGCGGGGAATCTCTCATCTGGTTTTAGTGGTCTCACGACGATGAGTGCGATATTCTGCGAGCAGAATATCGCACTCATCGTCGTAGGAGCCTTTGTCATGTTTCAACATCGTTCGAATATTCTCGGCTACGTACGCATCGTTGCGCTCGTCTTCCTCGGCCTCTTCGTCGGCTCTGCGGTGACCGCATATGCTTTCGAGCGTCAGCCGCATATGCAGATGGCGATCGGAGCCCTGAACCGCGCGGCGGCCCAGCTGAACGCTGCGCAGCGCGACAAGGGCGGGCATCGTGCCGCCGCCTACAATCTTGTCGAGCAAGCGATCGGGCAGGTCCGCGCCGGCATCGCCTTCGACAACCATCACTAGCCGGTCCCCAAAAATAAAGACCGGAGGTCGAGCGTTCTCGGCCCCCGGTCTCGTCTCTGACGAGTTCGAAGTTACTTGATAACCTTGAACGTCATCATCATGTGTGCGTGGCCGATGCCGCAATAAATCGCGCAATGTGCCGGGAAGGTGCCGATCTTCTTCGGGGTGACGGTGACGGTGGTCGGCTTGGAGGTAATCGTGATGACCTTGGTGATGCCGACTTCGGGGGCGATCATTCCGTGGACGCCCTGAACGGCAACGAACGTAATCTGCTGCGGCTTGCCGACATGCAGGGTAACGACGTTGGGCATGAATTCAAAGTTCTTGGCTTTGACGACGATCGTTGCGTTCGCGCTGGCCGAGGCGACCGTGAGGGCGCTAAAGGCGAGAGCGAGAGCGAAAGCGAGCTTGCGCATGGTGTTCTCCTGATACGAGTTTGAAAGGATTACGGAGGGGCGGACCCCACTACTCTTGAGCATAGGGGCCAGCGAGCGCGGACGGTACGACAAAACTCCGTCTGCAATAGGAGTCGAGGCTACGACGGAATGCGTTCGCGGAATTGCGTGCGGTAGAGGCGGGCATAGACGCCGTTGCGTGCGAGCAATTCATCGTGCGAACCCGATTCGACGATGCGCCCATCTTCGACTACGAAAATCGTATCGGCATTGACAACCGTCGAGAGGCGATGGGCGATCACCATGCTCGTGCGACCGCGCATGAGGCGTTCGAGCGCGCTCTGAATCGCCGCCTCGTTTTCGGAATCGAGTGCCGAGGTCGCTTCGTCGAGAATGAGGATGCGTGGGTTCTTCAGGAGCACCCGTGCGATCGCAAGCCGCTGGCGCTCGCCGCCGGAGAGCTTATGCCCGCGCTCGCCGACGACCGTGTCGTAGCCCTGCGGTAAGGTTTCGATAAAGTCGTGGATATTCGCTGCCCGGGCGGCCGCGTGGATCTGCTCGAGCGTCGCATCGGGGCGCGAGTAGCGTAAGTTGGCGATAATCGAATCGTGGAAGAGGTAGGTCTCTTGCGTGACGATGCCGATATTTTCGCGCAACGATTCGAGGCTAACCGTTGCAATGTCGTGGCCGTCCACGAAAATGTGTCCGTCCGAAAGATCGTAAAAGCGCGGAAGGAGCTGGGTGATCGTCGTTTTCCCCGCTCCCGACGGGCCGACGAATGCGGCAATTTTCCCGGCGGGTATTTTGAAGTCGATGCCGTGCAAGATCGGGCTTCGCCCCTCGTACGAGAAGTTCACGCCCTGGAACGCGATATCGCCGCGCACCTCGCCGAGCGCGACGGCATTGGGCGCATCGTAGCGTTCGGTCTTCATGTCGAGATAATCGAAAATGCGTTCGAAGACCGCGAGCGCGCTCACGATCTGCACTTGGATGCCCACGAGTGCCGCGGCGGGCCCGTAGAGTCGCCCCTGGATGTAGCCGATAAACGCGACGATAACGCCGACGTCGAGCGCTCCCTGGAGGGCGAGCCAGCCACCGCCGAGCCACACGATCGCCGGGCCGACGACGACCATCGCCGTAACCGAAGCGATGAACCAGCGTCCGATCATTGCCAATCGAATCTCGAGATCCATCAACTCCGTCCCGACCTTATAGAACCGCGAGCGTTCGTAGGCTTCGCGAACGAAGGATTTGATCAGCGTTATTCCCGAGATCGAGAGCGTTTCTTGGGTGATCGATTCGATGCGATCGCGTTGTTCGCGCGTACGCTTGCGCACGTCGTACATCTTGCGCCCGACGGGGCCGAGCGGAAGGACCATAAACGGAACGACGATCGTCGAAATCAACGCGAGCCGCCAATTCCAAATCAGCATGGCGATAAGGGTCGTCGAGATCATGACGATGTTGGTAACGATGGTCGTGAGCGTCCCGGTAACGACGCCGTCGACGTTGTCGACGTCGCTGGAGACGCGGTTCATAATCTCGCCGGTCTTCGTAGCGGTGAAGAACGAAAGCGGCATGCGGTGAAGATGGGAGACGAGGCTCGTCCGCAGATCGCGCATGATCCCCTCGCCGACCATGGAATTGAAGTATCCCTGGGCGACGCCGAGCGCCATCGAAAGAACGGCGGCCGCGAGGATGAATCCGACGTCGATCGTGAGTTCGTGGAAGCTGCGATGCGGGAGCGCGGAATCGATGATTCGCGCCGTCATATATCCCGGCACGAGGCCGACGACCGCGCTCAGAACGATGATGGCGAATACCACCGACTGTTGTTTCCAATAGGGAGAAAACAACGAACGGATGCGGCGCCAATCGACCCGCCTGCGGACGCGCGGCTTCTCCGGGTCGTACATATTCGACCACATAAGGCCGTGTCCGGACATCATGGCGTAACGGTCGATTCGTGAAGCGTGACTTTATTGCCCTCGGGGTCGGTGAAGGAGCCGAGCTTGCAGACCGGCGTGACGTGGATTTCCTCGGTCGGGACGCCGCGAGCGCGAAGTTCCGTGAATGCGGCTTCGATATCGGCGACTTCGAACGCGATCGACGCGCAACTCCCGGGAGCGACGCCCATCCATGCGGTGGTCATGAGCGAGAAGTACCCGCCGCCGACGCGAGCTTCGCAGTAGAGTGCGACGCCGTCCTCCCGGTAGGGCTCCTCAAACGCGATGCCGAGATGCTCGCGGTAAAAGCGCGCGAGCCCCTCGACGTCGCGCGCCGGATAGGCGGTAAATGCGATCTCGCGTACCTCAGGCATTCGGTTCGACTACTTCTTTCCGTTTCGCAGATTTTTAAGATCGCGAAAGAGCTTGCGTTCCTTATCGGTGAGATTTTGCGGTAATTGACCGATGAGGCGAACGTACTGGTCGCCGTTCCCGCCGCCTTTAACGTGCGGCATGCCTTTCCCACTCAGACGAAGCAGTCGATTGTTCTGCGTTCCTTCGGGGATCGTCATCGCAACGTTTCCACCCATCGTCGGCACGTGAACCTCGGCGCCGAGAACGAGATCGTAGAGATCGACGGGCAGATCGACGTAGAGATCGTCGCCCTTGCGTTTATAACGGGCGTCCTCACTCGTTTTCACGATGAGAAAGAGGTCGCCGTTGGGAGCGCCACCGGTGCCGGCGCCGCCTTGCCCTGTGAGGCGAATGCGTTGGCCGTCGCCGATTCCCCGTGGAATCGAGACCTCGAACTTCTTGTTGGTCAGCGTGTGTCCGGTACCGTGACAGGCCGCGCAGAGCCGCCCGTTCTCGGTACCGGTTCCACGACAGCGCGGACAGCTATCTTCGAGCTGCAAAGAGATCGATTTTTTCCCGCCTTCGAAAATATCGTGCAACGAGAGTTCGATCGTCGTCTCCATATCCTGTCCTCGCGCGGCGGCGGGCGCCGTTCCGGCCGGACCGCGTCGCCCGACTCCGGAGAAAAACATATCGAAGAAATCGGAGAAGCCACTCGCTCCCGCTCCGGCTCCGGCGGTCGGTCCGAAATTGAAGTCGAATTGCGTCGCGCCTTGTTGCGTGCGATAGCGGCGCTGTTGTTCGGCCTGTCGCGCCGCTTGCTGCCAGTCGCTTCCGAGCGCGTCGTATTTCCGTCGCTTATCGCCGTCGCCGAGCACCTCGTACGCCTCGGAGATCTCTTTGAATTTCTCTTCCGCCGCCTTCGCGTTTCCCGGATTTGCGTCGGGGTGCCATTTGCGCGCGAGACGGCGATAGGCGGACTTGATGTCCTTCTCGGGCGCGCCTTTCGGCACGCCGAGAACGGCGTAGTAGTCCTTGTAGTTCATTGATGCTTCGC
>JAJXXM010000247.1 GCA_021781095.1 bacterium | reverse complement strand
GCCGACGCTACCGGCGGCTATCGGTGGCGACGCAACGGCCGCCGCAGACGTGACATCCATGTGAAAACCCCCTTGAGTACTCTTCTCTAATCATCGGCGTCGTACGAAGGGCAGTTTAGCCAGCAGAGCGACGGCTCTGCGCCCGCTCGCCGGCGAGCTGATAGGCCGTGACGCAGGCGATAAAGGCGGTGGTCTGGTCGAAGGCGACCCGGACGTGGGAGCGGAGGCGCTCCCGCTCGGTTGGGGCGCGCTCCCAGGCCCGTACGAGCCCCTCCTCGATCGCTCCGTGATCCCCGGGGTCGACCACCTCGGCGAGGGTGCCGAAGAGCTCGCGACCGTACCCGGAGCTCGAGAGCAGGGGAAAGGCGCCGGTTGCCGCGGCGGCGACCACATTATGGGCTCCGCGCCCCGCCCACGAGCAGTCGGCGACGACCCGCGCGCGGGCGCGCAGCCATGCATGGTTCGCGAGATTCAGGTGACGCTGCGGAATCCAGAGCGAGCCGACCCCCAGAGCCTCGATGAGGCTCTGGAACCACTGGTGGTCGAGCACCGGGCCGGTAAAGAGGACGGGGATACCGCGCTTCTTCGCCGCGAGGGCCAGTGCGATCTGATTCGAGCGCCCCTCGACCGGAAGATCGCAGAGTACGAACTCCTCGCCACCCGCAAGTACCTCGGCGTCCTCGCAGCGCGGAGCGCCCTCCGCGAGCGCGGGAACGGCGATCGTGCTTCCCGCCCAGCCGAAGCGACTCCGGAGCAATTGTTCCTCGGCCGGGCAGGAGAGCAGGGCGACGTCGCAGCGCTCGAGCAGCGCCCGCACGGCCGCCTCGGCGGCGGGACGTGGATCAAACTCTCGCTCTGGTGCGGCATTCTCGATCGAGAGCGCGCGCGCACCGAGCGCGGCAAAATAGAGATCGAACATCGCCGCGTCGTTGACGTTCCCATAGACCGCTTTTGCCGCCTTCGGCCCCGAGAAGCTCTCACCACGCGGGTCGTCGATCGCGAGCGAGGCGACCAGCGGCATCGCTGGGAGCGCTTGCAACAGCACGAGTGCGGCCGCAGCGACCTCGCTGCCCCACGCATGCACGAGATCGTATGCCGAGAGATCGGCGCGCGCGCCGACCGGAAAGATCCCGACTTCGAAACCCTCCCGTTCGAGCCGGCGCGCAAGCACGCGCATCGCCGCAGTATCGGCGTCGGGATTCGTCAACGCATCTTCGCGCACGAGCATCGCAATGCGCCCTGCGGAGCCGCCCTGCGGCGCAGGCTCGTGCAGCACGCTGGGCCGTGCGCTGACGCCATCTCCAACGATAGAAATACCGAGCGTGCTCGCCGTCGGTCCATCGTCGGGATCGAATGAAACGGTGATCGCCGGCGGCAACGAGAGCACGATCGGCAGCGAGGTATCTCCACGCTCGCCGCCGTCACACAAGACGCGTACGCGCGCCGCAGGGATATCGGCCGCGTGCTGCGCGACAGTCACGTCGTACACGCGCGCGCGATCGACGGGCTTCGCATCGATATCGAGCCACCGCGCGGCAAAGGCGACCGCATCGACCTCGCCGAGATCGAGAGCGACCTCCGCCCCCGATCGCTCCAACGAAAGCGCCCCGACTGCACCGCGTGGATCGACGATCGCGGCATGTTTTCCCGGTCGAATATGGCGTGCCGCGTATGCATACGGCGCGAGATCTTCGTAGAGCCCAGCATAGGGGACAACTCCGAGTAACCGCATCTCTCGCGCGCGCAGAACCTCGCTGCGATGGCGCAGATCGAAAATCTCCAGGCTCTCCTCGCGCGCTCGCCGGTTGAAAAATTGCACGCGCAGCCAGGGAAAAATCCGTTGCTCGATTCCGTCGGCGCACTGCCGATCGAGCGAGCGAAAATCGAGTGGCCAGAGCACGACGCTGCTCTCCCGTTCGAGCAATCCGGCGACCTCGACCTCGCAGCCGTGGGCGATCAACCAACGGTCGTCACGGCGAAAGCCGAGATCGATCGCGCATCGTTGCGTGAGCGACCAGCCCGGCTCGAGACGGGCGAACGCTAGCATCGACGCATCGATACCGACGAGCGACCCGGGGCGCGGAACGAGCGCAAATCGTCGATGGCGGTCGTGAAACCTCACGCGTGCTCCTCCTCGATCAGTCGCCGGAGCGCACTCGGGCTCTGCGTTGCGAGCGCTGTAATCGAGATGGTACGCAACTCCCCCTCAAGTTCGTCGTCAACGTCGATCACTTCGATGTCGGCACAGAGATCCGAGGATATATTCACTGACGAAAGGATTCGCTCTATTCGGCGCTCGATCGTCGCCGGGTCGCACCCGGCTTCGAGGCGCAACGTCAGCAGAACGTGATCCTCGGCGCGGAAAGCGCGCACATAGCGGCGAACGAAGCGGCCGACCGGCTCCCATGCTGCATCGTCGTCGGCGACGTCGGCGAGAAATCGTACCGTCGCCGACGCAAGCGCACTCGTTTGTTCATCCCGAGGCTCCTCGGTGCTCGAAGCTGCGGGCAGCGCCGCGAAATGCAGCGCCCGGTCGAACCCGTTAAAGTAGCCGGGGCGCGGATCGTAGCCATTTTCGGGGAAGGCCGGCGGGTATCCCCACTTCGCGGCAAAGTATTTCCAATTCTCCCGCATCGTCGCGCCGTAATCGACGTTGTTTGCGACGAAGCTGCGACTGCCGAAGTGGTGAATGAAGGCGTCCTCGCAAACGAAGATTTTATATCCCGCCGCGCGCGCGCGCATGCAGAGATCGTCATCTTCGAAATTTCCGACGCCGAATCGTTCGTCGAAACCACCGATCTCATCGATCAAGATTTTCGGCAAACAGAGACAGAACCCGACGGCGCGATCCGTATAATAGCCGTTCGCTCTGTACAGGCGCGCCCGTTCGGCCGCATACGCCAGCATCGCCGCCTCATCATCGTAACGGGCATTCGGGATCTGCTGGTGCCCCGAGACGCTGTTGCTGCGCGGCGCCGTTATTCCAATGGAACGCATAATCTGAAATGGTCGCAACAACGCCTCAAGCCAACCATCGGCGACCAAAACATCGTTATTGAGGACGACAATATACTCGCCTTTCGCCGCCGCCATGCCGATGTTGTTGCCGGCACCGAAGCCAAGGTTCTTCTCGTTGTAGATTATCCGCACGTGCGGGTCGTCGATCGCATGGAGATACGCGAGCGTGTCGGGCCCAGAACCGTTGTCGACGATAATAATTTCAAATGGCTCGCGTGTGCGTGAGAGCAGCGACTGCACGGCGAGCTTCGTATATTCCGGCGCGTTCCAACTCAGCGTAACGATTGAGACCAGCTTCGGAGGTACCGCCTCGCCGAGCGAGAGTCGACTCTTCAGGAACTCGTCGTCGCGCACCACTAAGGAGGCGATGCTGCGTTGATAGGTGCGCTCGAAGAGATCGTCGCGAGCGGGCTCGGGGGAGGCGGTGAGCACCGGTTCATCCATACCGACGACGCCAAGGCCCAGATCGAGCGCGCGTATGCAAAGGTCCGCGACCGAACCATCGATGCTCGGATACTCCGCGAGCCGATAGTGCTGCGGCAAGCGCCAGAGCGCGACGAGAAGGAGGCGCGCATCGCCACCGGCCGGCGATGCATCGAAGCCGAGCATCGCCTCCCGCGCTCCCGTCGATGCGAACGCATTGTAGTGGATTTCGAGGCGGCGCGAGAGATGCTCGAACCAGGCGGGTGCGAGTTCGATGCGTGCATCGATGAAGAGCGCGTAGCGGTTGCCACGGAGTTCCATCGCCGCGCGCGCCGCAGCAACATCATCCGACGCAACCCACCCAATCGATTCGATTGTTACCGGCGCCGCGCGAAGTTCGCGTTCGAGACGCGCGCGATGCTCCGCCGTGCCGTCACCGTGGACGACGACGCACATCGAGGGCGTCGGCAAGAGTTGCGTTGAAACGGCCGCATTCGACATGACGACGGTACGCTTAACGATACCCCGTTCGTAGTCCCAGATACCGGCATCGATGTGCGGGAAATCGCGCCAACGGCGCTCGAGCCGCTCGATATTCGGCATGACGCGGCGAAAGCGTTGCGAACCGGACTGTGATTCGTAATGAAAAAGCGTTGCCGTTGGTTCGTAGATGATCCGTAGGCCGGCATGCCGGATTTTCAGACAAAAATCAACGTCTTCGTAGCCGTTCCAAAAGCCTTCATCGAGTCCACCGAGACGCACGTATAACTCGCGCGTCGTCGCCAAGCAGGCCCCGGTGACCGCCTGCACGTCGCGCCGCTTCATCACGGTCGCTTCCTCGGCTGGTGAAAGAAAGCCGTAATGCGTCGGTGCCATCGTATTTGTACCGCTAAGCACTTCGTTGAAGATCACGCCCGCATGTTGAATGAGACCGTCGGCAAAGAGCAATCGCGCGCCGACCGCCCCGACATCCTCGCTCTCCAACGGCGCGAGCAATGCTTCGAGCCAACCCGGCAACGCCTTCGTGTCGTTGTTGAGGAGCACGAGAAAGCGCCCCGATGCGACCGCTGCACCTTGGTTGTTCGCGACGGCAAAACCGAGGTTCCGTTCGTTGACGATCGTCTTCACCCAAGGAAACTCAGCGAGAACGGTCGCGGTATCGTCGGTCGAGCCGTTATCGACGACGATGACCTCCCCCATGAGGTCCCGCGGCAATGTCTCGGCGAGCGACTGCAAACAGACGCGCGTGAGCGCGGCTTTATTGAAGACCGGAATGACGATCGAGTAGTGCAATGTCGGCGCTATCGAACGAGCGCTGCGTCGGCGATGCGGCGTGCGTCTTCAAAGCGCTCCTGGCGCAAATAGAGCATCGAGAGTTCGACGGCGATGCGCTGAGGATCGAAGCGAAGTGCCGCAAGGAGCATCTGCTCGCTCTCGTCATCCCGACCGACCTGCTG
>JAJXXM010000269.1 GCA_021781095.1 bacterium | reverse complement strand
ACATCGAGCGTTTTCCGAGGAGCGTCCGTTGCCGTATAGCGCGCGCATGCTTTTCCTTTGGTTCTATCACGCGTGTCGGCGCGGATCGCCACGTTTTCTCATGGTGAGCGATCACGTGAATTTCTTGACGTTCGAAGACCCCGGTGCGATCAACACCGTCCGCCGCGCGCTCAAACTCGCGCTCGCGGGCGATGTGTACGGCGCCGCGGAGACCGCCGTCGTCGACGTCGCGCACGCGACGATCGTCTCGGATGCGTTGCGGCGCGGCATGCGATTCTCGATCGGCGCGGAGGTCGATAACGACCCACGCTCGCGCCCCGACGTCGCGAATATTATCGATGCGATGCGCCCCGACGGCATCATCCGTTCGGTTCATTTCGTGCCGATCGAGCATCCCGAAAAAGGGGCCGACTGGCTCTGGCCCTTCGATAATCCCGAATTCGCCCATCTGCTCGACGGCGTCGGAGCGGAGCGCCTCTGGGAGCTCTACACCCACCGACTCTTTGAAGATATCTCGACGTTGCCGACGCACGTCGTCGGACATTTCTACGTCGCCGCCACCTTCGGCGCGTGGCCCGATCCAAAGAAACTCGAGAGCTACGAAGATCGTCTGCTGGAGATCTGCAAAGAGCGCGGCATCGCGATCGAGATCAACGTTCGCTTCCTGTACCGCGAGGGCGTCGCCCCCGAACAGCGCGAGGCGATGCTTGCGGCATATACCCGCCTCATGCGCAAGGCCTCGGCCGAAGGGGTCGCCCTCGCGATCGGCTCCGACGCTCACAGCCCGAAGGATCAAGGGAACGGATTCGACCGCATTCTTGAAATCTTGCGCGAACTCGAGATCAACGAGGTCGTTTTCCCCATCGGCGGCCGCCTAGCGAAGGTCGCGCTGCGTGCGAGCCGCGAGCACATCGAACGCGCGAAACGCGTCGACATACCGCAGCCCGGCACCAGTATCGCGGGATTCAGCCGGGCCGAGCTCGGCCTCCCCGAAATCGACGAGGAAGAGGAGCGGAGGCTCGCCGAGCTACGGGCGCGCACCGTGCGCGATGTCGGTTCGAAACGGCGCGCCGGTTCGCCGGAGCGCGTAACGAAATCGCCGAGCGCCGGCTCCCCCGAGACCGCGCGCGGAGCGCGGAGCTCGCCGAAGCGCACCGCACCCGCGAAGCCCGCAAAAGAAACGCCGAAAGAGAAACCCGCGCCGGCGAGCGCCCCCGAACCGAAAGCTCCGTCGATCAAACCGGCTGCCAAAAAGGCCGCTGCGCCTGCGAAAACCGTCGCGAAACCGGCGGCAAAAACCGCGGCAAAACCACCGGCGAAGGCGGTGGCAAAACCGGCGGCAAAATCGGCCGCGAAACCCGCCGCGAAACCCGCCGCGAAACCCGCCGCGAAACCCGCCGCGAAACCCGCCGCAAAAGCTGCCGCGAAAACCGCGGCAAAACCGGCGCCGAAAGCGAGCGCGAAAAAATCGGCGCCCGCACCCAAAAAAGGCGCGGCTGCAAAACCTGCGCCGAAAAAGGCGCCCGCGAAGCAAGCGGCGCCTCCGGCAAAGGCCCCGGCAAAGAAGGCCGCTCCGGTGAAGAAAGTCGCGCCGAAGAAAGCCGCGCCGGTAAAAGCGAGCGTGAAAAAGGGCGGCGTGACGAAGCCGGCCGCCAAGAAAACCGCTGCGCGCCCCGCAATAAAAGCAACCGCGAAGAAACCCGCTGGAAAGAAAACCGCCTCGGCGAAAAAGTCAAAACGCCGATAGAGCGGCGCTAGGAGGGCTCCTATGTCCGAAGATTTCCGTATTCGGAACGTCGCGTTCGTCGGCCCTCATCACTCGGGCAAGACGACGTTGCTCGAGGCGTTGCTGTTTTCATCGGGCGCAATCGCCCGCCGGGGCTCGGTCACCGATGGGTCCACCACCACCGACTGCGAACCTGAAGATATCGCCCACGCTCAATCCACCTGCGTCGGTTTCGCTCGCGCGACGCACGATTCCATTGAAATCAATCTCATCGATACACCGGGCTTCATCGATTTCTTCGAAGAGACCCGTGCGGCGCTGCGCGGCGTCGATGCAGCCGTCGTCGTCGTCGAAGCCGACCCGTCGCGCATCGCACTCACGCACGCGCTGATGGAAGAGATCGAGCGCCTCCGATTGCCCCACATCGTCGTCGTCAATAAGCTCGATCGTCCCGGCGCGGAATTCGATGCGACGCTTGCCGAGTTGCAACGCCTCTATGGGCGTCACGTCGTCGCCGAGCAACTTCCGATACGCCGCGACGACGCACTCCTCGGCTACATCGACCTCGCGACGATGCAGGCCGCTCGATACACCGCCGCGGGCGATCGCCCCGAAGCGATCGAACCGGCCTTCGATCTGCCCGCACGGCAAGCGCACCGAGCGCTGCTCGAAGCGATGGCCGACTTCGACGACGCGTTGATGCAAGAACTACTCGATGACGTCGAGCCGCCGAGCGATGAAATCGACCGCGACCTCTGCGAGGAGTGCTCGCACGACCAAATCGTCCCGGTGCTCGTCGCCGCCGGACTTCACGGTTTCGGCGTCCCGGCACTGTTGCGCGCGATCGAGCGCTGGTTTCCCGCACCGGTCGGCGACGAACGCGCGCCCCTCCGCGCGCAGGTGATAAAGACGATCGTTCATCCCCAATCAGGGAAGCTCTCCGTCGCGCGCATCCACGATGGCACGCTGACCGGCGATGCGACCATCATCGATCTTCGCACCGGCGAGCGGCTGCGCGTCGGCGGGCTCTATCGCCTCTTCGGAAAGAAGAGCGAAGCGATTGCGAGCGCCGGGCCCGGCAGTATCGTCGCCATCGCCCGCCTCGAAGGGGTGCTGACGGGATCGACGCTCGCCGGCGCGCCATCGGTGAAGCCGCTTCCGGCGATCGATTTCTCCGCTCCGGTTTTTGCCGTCGCCATCAAACCGAAGGAACGGATCGACGAAGCAAAAATTTCGCAGATGCTCGCCCGCATTATCGAGGAAGACCCCTCGCTGCAACTCGCGCGAGCGCAATTCACCTCCGAGCAACTGCTTCTCGGCTGCGGCGAACAACACGTCGGTATCGCGATCGAACGGCTTGCGCGCAAACATCGCGTGGAGATCGAGGTCGCGGCCCCCGCCGTTCCGTATCTCGAAACGATCGCGGCGAGCACCGAGGTGCACTCGCGGTACAAACACCAAACCGGCGGGCACGGGCAGTTCGCCGACGTCCACATTCGCTTTCGCCCGCGCCCGCGCGGGAGCGGGCTGCTCTTCGACGACGAGATCGTCGGCGGCGTCGTTCCGAAGCAATTCATCCCCGCCGTCGAGAAAGGCGTCCGGGAAGCGCTCGCTCGTGGAACGAGCGGCTACCCGGTCACCGATCTCCACGTGACGCTCTTTGACGGCCAGTACCACGACGTCGATTCCAGCGAGCAGTCTTTCCGCACCGCCGCAAGCATGGCGGTGCGCGACGCGCTTCCGAAATGCAAGCCGGTGATTTTGGAACCGATCGCGCGGGTTGAAGTGATGATTCCCGCGAACTTTACCGCGACGGTGATCGGGCAGCTCACCGCGAAGCGCGGACAGATTCTCGGCATGAAACCAAGCGACCGGGAGGGACGCGAAATCGTCGAAGCCGACGTGCCGCTGGTCGAACTCTCGCGCTATATCACCGAACTCCGCACCGCAACCCAAGGATTGGGAACCTATCGGTGGAGCCACGAACGGTACGACCCGGCACCGCCCGGGCGCGTTCCCGCCGCCGCCGCCTCGTAGCCCATCGCACCTCAAACCCTATCGCCCTACACTCGGAGGATCCGTCGTTGTTGAAACGCCTGCTCTCGGGAGCGCTGCTCCTTACGCTCGTCGTCGCCTGTTCGAAAGCGGGAAACCAGGGCACCCCGGGTGCCGGAGTCGAGCCCGGCCATCTCCGCATCGCCGTCCAGAGCGACGTGAAGAATCTCAATCCGTTGCTCAATTCCAATACGACCGACGTCTTGGTCGACGCGCTCATGTTCGAGCCGCTCATCGTTCCCGACTCCCAGGGCCACATGCAGCCGATGCTCGCCACGGCGGTGCCGACGCTGCATAACGGCGGAATCACCAATCACGGATTAACGATTACCTATCACCTACGAACCGATGCGAAATGGACCGACGGAAAGCCCGTGACCGCTGCCGACGTGATTTTCTCGTGGAAGGCGATCATGAATCCGAATAACGACGTGATTTCGCGCCACGGATATACCGATATCGCATCGATCGACGCTCCGAACCCCTCCACCGTCGTCGTCCACCTCAAAAAACCGTTCGCGCCCTTCGTCGACACCTTCTTCACCAATAGCGATCAGCCGTATTTCATCGCGCCGGCGCACGTCCTCGCGAAGTATCCAAACATCAATACGATTCCTTTCAATAGCGAACCGCTGGTCAGCGACGGCCCCTTCCGCTTCGCCGAATGGGTGCACGGCGATCACATCACGCTCTTGCGCAACGACAACTTTTTCCTCGGCAAGCCGAAATTAAAAACCATCACCATTCGCATCATTCCCGACGAGAACACGACGATCAACTTGCTGCGCACGCACGATATCGACTGGATGTTCCAGGCGTCGATCAGCAACTACCCGGTGATCAAGAATATCCCGGGAATCGATATCCGCTGGATGAGCGCGAACGGCTTCTCCGGCATCTATGTGAACACGCAGCGCCCCTTCCTGAAGAGCCTCCGCGTTCGCCAAGCCGTCGCCGCGGCGATCGACAAACAGCGCATCATCGATACGCTGACCTTCGGGCAAGAGAAAATGGCGCTCGCCGACGTGCCGCCCTTTATGTGGTCCTACGATCCGAACGTGAAAGCGATCGGGTACGATCCGGCGAAGGCGCGCGCGCTCCTCGATGCGGCGGGCTGGAAAGTCGGGCCCGGAGGAATTCGCGAGAAGAACGGCCAGCAGCTGGAATTAGTACTGGTTACCGATAACTCCAACGCAACGCGCGTGAAAAAGAGCGTGATCATCCAAGCGATGCTCCGCAAAGTCGGCATTAACGTTCAAGTGAAATATTTTGCCGGCGACGTCCTCTTCGCACCGGCGAGCGTCGGCGGCATCCTCCAAGGCGGGAAATTCGATCTCGCGTTAGCCGGGTGGTACGCCGGCATCGACCCCGACGATTCGACGCAGACCACCTGCGCCAACGTCGCACCGGGCGGATATAATTACTCGCGTTACTGCAATCCGGAGATGGAGGCGCTGCAAAAGGTCGCCCTGACCTCCTACGACCGCGCGACGCGCAAAAAGGCGTATGCGAAGATCCAGCAACTCCTCGCGACCGACGTTCCGATGATCTACCTGTACTACGAACGCCAGATGGAACCGATCAGCACCTCGTTTAAGGGGTTCGCTCCCAATCACGTCGTCGAGAGTTGGAACGCATGGCAATGGAGCATCTAGGACATCCGGGCGAATCGGTCGTGCCGCCCGGCGACATCGCCTGGTTGCGCAAGACCATCGTCGAACGCGCGCTGACCCGAGGGGATTACCAACTCTCGGGCGGCGTGCGCAGCGACTACTATATCGATAAGTTTCGCCTTTTCAGCGACCCGGTGGTGCTGCGGCGGATCGCGCGCCTTTTCACCCCGGTCATCGCACATCTCCGTCCCGACGTCATCGGCGGCACCGAGCTCGGAGGCGTCGTCATCGCGACGGCGGTCTCGCAGCTCACCGGCCTCCCGATGCTCGCCGTTCGCAAACAACCCAAAGGCTACGGCGCCTTTCCCGACGAGTACGTGGAAGGCGCGTACGCCCCGGGGCAGCACGTACTGTTACTTGAGGACGTCATTACGAATGCGAGTGAGTTAATTGCTGCCAAGGCACGTCTGGAGGCGCTCGGGCTGCAAGTGACGCCCTATGCGGTGGTCAGCCGAGGGCTCGCGCCGATCAACGCGCTCATCTCCTTCTCGCTACCGCGCGGAGACGCGAAGACCGAAAACTAGGGCGCCCTCCGGCGCCCGCTCTTAGATGTGGAACTCGTTCCCGTCGTCGGCGATGGTCACGCGGCCGCCGAAGACGCGCGCCGCGGCGTCGTGCATGTCGTCGGGGTTGACCTTGCTTCCATAATGCGTCAGTAAGAGGTGCCGCGCGCCGGCACGTTCGGCCATTTCCGCAGCCTCCGGAGCCGTCGCGTGCCCCCGCATGCCCTTCTCCGGCGTTAGCCCGAGGGTTGCCTCGCAGATGAAGAGATCGCAATCCTCGGCATGTTTGATCACTCGATCGCAGGGCGCGGTGTCGGCGGAATACGTCAGAACGCGATCGTCGTATTCGATCCGCATGGCGTAGCAATCGATGTAGTGGATGGTTTTGGTGAAGGTGACGCACATATCGTTGATGTGCAGCGGCTTCTCCGGATCGTATTCTTGCACATCGAAGACATCGTCGAGGAAATCACCCGGGCCCTCCGAGGCGAACGCGCCGCAGAGAGCGCGAAGCATCTCGGTGCCGTTGGGCGGCAGCCAGAGCGGCAGGCGTTCTTCGCGAAACTCCGGGCCGTATTTCAGGCCGTACCGCAACGGAATGAGATCGACGAAGTGATCGGCGTGCATGTGCGAGATCAGCATTGCGTCGAGTTTCGGGTACGCGATGGCGCCGCGCAGACGCGGCAGCGCACCGGTACCGAAATCCATGATGATCGAAGTTTCTCGGCTCTGCAGTAGATAGCAACTGCACGCGCGCCAGGCCCGAGGAACCGAGTCGCTCGACCCGAGAATGCGCAAACGCAAACGATCGTCGCTCATGATATTGCCGCAAGCACCTCTTCGGCGTGTCCGTCGACCGTGACCTTCGGCCAGAGCGCGACGACTTTTCCTCCCGCATCGAAAAGAAACGTCGCCCGAGCGACGCCGATGCGCTTTTTCCCATACATATTCTTTTCGACGAGCACACCGCACGCATTGCAGAGCTCCGACTCCGTGTCCGAAAGCAGCGCGAACGGAATTTTGTACTTCGCTTTAAATTTCTGATGCGATAGCACGGGGTCGCGCGAGACGCCGACGATCTTGGCACCCTTACGTTCGAAGGACCGATAGATATCGCGGAACTGCGAAGCCTCGCTCGTGCAGCCGGGCGTATCGTCCTTCGGATAAAAATAGAGAACGAGGGGTGCGCCAAGGAAGCTGGAGGTATCAACCATCCGGCCTTCATCATCGAGGAGCGTCACTTTCGGTAAGGTGTCGCCGACTCCGATCATGCACTGTCCTTTCCTGCCCCTACGACAAACTGATCGAGGGGTACCATGAAGAGGAGCCGGTCCCCCGGTTCGACCTCCCCGCGAAAGTTGTGGATGGAGAGCGCCATTCCCTTGCCCCGAGCCGACTCTCTCCAGACAAAAAGCGGGATCCAGCGGACCGATTCCCCGCGCGCAGCGAGGTCGGGCGGAGAGGGCGGCGGGAGGTTCTCTTCGCCCTGAAGCCGCTCGGCGAGTTGGTAGGTTGCCACGCCGTCACCGTTGGGGCGGGGTACCTGAAAGCGTCCGCGCGTCGATTCGAACCGCGCGAGCCCGGCGATCGTCGCCGCAGTTAATTCACTCGTCGAAAAGGACGCGATGCCGAAGTGACGTTGAATCGATTCTCCGAACGCCCGGTCGTCGACGCGCAGCACCACGTGCAGCGGCGCCTCGGCGGGCGACCGCGAACGCGCGCCTAACGCCGCCTCGAGATTTCCCGTATCGCTATTGGTGACGCCGACGAGCGCCTTCGCACGTTCGGGCGAGCTGAAGGCAATGGTTTCGTCGTTGGTCACGTCGCCGGTCAGCAGATCCACTTTATGATCGCGCGCCAATTCGACGAGCATCGTGTCGGGGTTCTTCTCGATGACTACGACTTCTTCGCCGAGCTCGCGCAGGTAGTCGATCACCAACGATCCGACGTTACCGGATCCGCAAACGATGACGTGCCCCGAACGATGGATCTGCCTCAATCCGCGCAATCTTCGAATCTGGGCTGCGTTGAGCGTCGAGGTGATCGTCGCGGTGAAGACCGCAAATACGAAGATGCCGGTCAACATGGCGAACATCGAAACGAAGAGGGCGGCGACGGCCGGAGCCGCCAACGGTCCCGAGGTACAATTCGCGCACGGTGTGATATCACCGTATCCGACGGTGGTCATCGTCGTGACGACGTAATAGACCGCAACGAGCGGATTGAGTTTGAGGACGATGCTGAAAAATATCGAGAAACACACGAACAAACCGAGGCTCACGATCGTAACGCCGCGCAATATCGGTTCGGTGCGTCGAATACCCGTCGCGATTTCGCCGAGCGCTCCTTGTAGCCGCTCGCTAAGGCGCCAGGGACGGCGCTCGCGAAATTCGGCGGTGCTGCGCTTGAGTGCCCGCATCGCACCGAATACGACGAGGCGATCTTCCGCTTGGATTTTTCGTGCGATCAGTTCGGGATCGGCGGCCGAAGCATCGCCGGCGCATAGGTAGGGATACGCGCCGTTCACGGAAACGATGCGCGCGTTGATGCGGCGCTCCGCTTGATCGACGGTGAGTCCAACGACGCCGAACTCCGCGCCGGTCCGCTCGGAGAATCCGAAGAGCCCCGAGGTGCGCATTTCGCCGACTTCGTCGGCTTCGTCCGCATTGCTGCGCGGGCGCGAACGCCTTTCGGCGAGCGTCTCGAGCGTTGGGAACGGCATCGCGTAACGGCAGGCCGGGTCGATCGCTGCTGCGGCGTAGGTAGCGGCGGCGTGTGCCGCAGGCGAGATTGCCGTACAGTTCTGCCGCAAGCCTTCCTGGATCTTTTGCCCGAGCAAGGGGTTGAACTGCCGAATCGTCACGCGCACCGTATCGTTGATATCGCGCGCCGCAAGCGCGATACGAAGGTTGAGACGATCGCTTGGAGAGACCGCTACGAGCGCAAAAAATCGATGTTCGAGATTTGGGTCGTCCTTTTCTTTGAGCCCCGCCTGCCGCAGGGCATCGCCGTCGGTGGCATCCGCCCGAACGAGCCGGAAGTTCTCGCCGTATTGCTCCGATAGACGCTCGGCCAGTTGGGTGAACCGTCGGTCGGCCCGGTCGTCATCGTGCTTCCAGACGAGCGCAACCTGATGTCCGCGCGTTTTTAAAATCTCCGCGCAGACTTCATATGCGAGGTCATCACCGCCTACAACGATAATGAGCGCTTCGGAAAGCATGACCGACTCTTCCCTAAATCTCGCCGACATCTTGCGCGCCGCCCACCCGCTCGCGCGGGAGCTCGTCGCACGGCTCCCTCGCGGCGCCCGCATACTCGAGATCGGGCATGGAAGCGGGCGCAATCACCGCGCCCTTGAGGCGGCGGGCCTCGACGTGGTGCATTTCGATCCCGAGGTCGCGAGCTCGCCCCCCGCTTTGGCGGCGATCTCCACCCATGCGCTCCTTCACGGCGCCCCCGACGCAATCTCCGAGCTCGTGAGCCGTATCGCGCTGAACCTCATCCCCGGCGCGCCGTTCGCGGCGACCTTCGGCTCGACGCGGGACGCCCGCTACGGCGCAGGCATCCGGATCGGCCCGGTCACCTTTGCGCCGAGCGAAGGCGACGAGCGCGGCGTCGCGCACAGCTACTACGATGAGGCGGGACTCCGGAAGGCGCTCGACGAGCGCTTCACGATCGAGAAAATCCGCGAAGTCGAGGTGGATGATATCGCCGGGAAATGGGCGCACGAACGCGCGCCGTTGCGCGGCGCGGTGCATTGGTTCGTCCTCGCGCATCGCCGCTTCTGACCCGCCGCGTCGGCGTCGCTTTTGTCACGCCGAGTAGGCGCTGCTTTTGTCACGCCGAGTAGGGCACTGCTCTTGTCACGCCGAGTAGGGCACTGCTCTTGTCACGCCGAGTAGGGCACTGCTCTTGTCACGCCGAGTAGGGCACTGCTCTTGTCACGCCGAGTAGGGCGCTTCAGCGCCCGTATCGAGGCGCGATCGCGCGCGCACGCGACCGTGCGACTGCGGCGCACCGCTTCTCGCTAGACGCTCGCGGCTCGGACAAGCAATGTCAGGGTCCTCGCCGCTCGCTTAAGCGCTCGTCGGGTGCGCCGACATCGCACGATCGCTTATCGGTTGTGTGCGAGTAGCGCTCTTTCGTCCAGCCGCGCAGCCCAACATTGTCACGCCGAGTAGGGCGCTTCAGCGCCCGTATCGAGGCGTCGCATTTGTCACGCCGAGTAGGGCGCTTCAGCGCCCGTATCGAGGCGCGCCCGTTTCCCTCGATACGCCCTCTTCGAGGGCTACTCGGGATGACAAAGATCTCGCGTTTACTCGGGATGACAGAGCTCTGGCGTTTAGAGGCGCGCCCGTTTCCCTCGATACGCCCTCTTCGAGGGCTACTCGGGATGACAAAGCTCTCACGTTTACTCCGGATGACAGAGCTCCGGCGTTTACTCGGGATGACCGTGTTGCGCCGGGGAATGAAAGAATCGAGTGGCGTTACGCGGACGGTGCGCCGATGAGGCCTTGCATCGGGCTCGAAGCATTCGCGTAAAGGCGCTTCTCCATCCGCCCGGAGAGAAATGCGAGCCGGCCGGCACGCGTTGCAAGCGCCATCGCTTCGGCCATCGCAACCGGATTCTGCGCGGCGGCGATACCGGTATTCATCAGTAAGGCGTCGACGCCCAACTCCATCGCCACTGCCGCATCGGAGGCCGTGCCGACGCCTGCATCGACGATCACCGGAACGCCCGCGCGCTCTTTGATAATGCGGATCGTATACGGGTTGCAAATTCCCAATCCGCTGCCGATCGGCGCGGCGAGCGGCATCACCGCGGCGCATCCGAGCGCTTCGAGTTGCGCGCAGGCTACCGGATCGTCCCCGATATACGGCAAAACCGTAAATCCATCGGCAACGAGTTGTTCGGCCGCAAGCAACGTTTCGCGCGTATCGGGGTGCAAGGTCTGCGTATCGCCGATGACTTCGAGTTTGATGAGATCGGTTTCGAGCAATTCGCGCGCGAGCTGCGCGGTCGCGACCGCTTCCCGGGCATTAAAGCACCCTGCGGTGTTCGGCAGAATCGTCATCTTCGATCGATCGATGTAATCGAGCAGCGAACCACCCTTCTCACCGAGATTGACGCGCCGTATCGCGACGGTCACCATCTCCGCTCCGCTCGCGGCGTGAGCGGCCTGCATCGCCTCCATCGACGGATACTTTCCGGTCCCGACGATCAAGCGCGAATGGAACTCGTAGGCTCCGATGCGGAGCGGGCTATCCTCGAAGTTCTGCATGACCCCTCTATCTTCCATCGTCGCGTGGAGCGCGCATCCCGCTAAGGTCGTTCCTGCGCGGTTTACCCACCGGCGACCGCTCGAACGATCTCGATGCGATCTCCTTCGGCGATGCGGTGGCGGGCGTACTCGCTGCGTCGCACCACGCGGTCGTTGCACGCGATCGCCACGCCCCGTGCCTCGATCTCAAGCGCCGCCAGCACTTCGGCGAGCGTCGCCTCCGCGGCGGGCAGTTCGCGCTTCTCGCCGTTGATCTCGACCTTCACGCGCCGACCGCGGCTCCGTTCTCGGCGAATCGCGCGAGCCCGAACGCGGGATCGATCGACGTGCCGCGTTCGATCTCGTCGGCGAGCAAGCTCGCGGTTTGCGCGCAGAGCAGCACGCCGTTGCGGTAATGACCGGTCGCCAGGAGATAGCCCTCGCGCGGCGTCCGCCCCAAGATCGGGCGTTCGTCGGGCGTGCCCGGACGCAACCCCGACCATTGTTCGACGAGCGCAAAGCCCGCGAGGCTCGGCGCGCCCTGCAGAACGCGGTCGAGCAGCTGGCGCTGTCCGCCCGCGGTCACGCGGTGGTCGAAACCAACGCGCTCGCCGGTCGCCCCGACGAGCAGGCGGCCATCGGTGCGCGGCACGACGTAACAACCGCCCAGCCACATGGTGTGACGGATGAAATCGTGCGGCATCGCGAGTGCGAGCATCTCACCCTTCACCGGTTCGACCGGCGGACGACAGGCTTCGGGAACTCCGGCGACGTGCGGCGCCCAGGCACCGGCGGCATTGACGACGATCTCGGCGGGGCGGAATCCCCACCGCGTACGTACGCCGCAGACGCGCCGGGCATCGAACTCGAGCTCGATCTCTTCACTCGTCGCCACTTGAACGTGCATGCGCGCGAGCGCCGCAAGGAGCGCACGTCCGAGCAACCGATTGTCGACGCTCCCTTCGTCGTGCGTGAGCAACGCGCCGAGCACGTTGCTCGCAAGCGCGGGCTCCAACGCGAGCGCGCCGCGCGCGTCGAGCAGCGTATGGGCGATCCCGGCAGCGGCGAGCGCGCTCGCGCGCGCCTGTAGACGAGCGAGGCTCGCTTCGTCGAACGCCGCTTGCACGATGCCGTCACGGCGGAGTTGCGGATCGATCGCACTCGCCTCGCGCACCCGTTCGACGAACGCGGGAAAGCCCGCGAGCGCGTCGTTGCAGAGCGCGTGCATCGGTTCGTCGGCGATCTCCTCGGTGCGCGCTGCGAGCATGCCCGCAGCGGCCCACGAGGCCGCTTTCGCAGGCTCGAAGCGGTCGAAGACCGCAACGCGCGCGCCACGACGACCGAGTTCGAAGGCGAGGCTCAGCCCGATGAGCCCGGCGCCGATAATGACGATCTCGCCGCGCTCTTCCAACGAAGCCATCGCCTACATCCCCGTGTAGACGGGGCCTTCGCCGCCCTGCGGCGGGACCCACGTGATGATCTGATACGGATCGGCGATATCGCAGGTCTTGCAGTGCACGCAGTTGGTGAAATTGATCTGCAGCCGCCCCTCGACTTTTCCGTCCTTCTTTTCGAAGAGTGGTTCGTAGACCGCGGCGGGGCAGAAATATCCGCACGGATTTCCGTACTCGACCGTGCAGCGGTCGCGACAGATATTCGTATCGGCGACGTGCA
The DNA here is from genome assembly GCA_021781095.1 of bacterium. The sequence goes on along the minus strand of JAJXXM010000269.1, from coordinate 6,962 downwards.
GGTGGCAAGGTTGGTCTTCATCGTGCATCGTGCCCGAATTAAAAACGTCGGTCAGTTTGTCGAACGTGAGCACGTTGTCGACCGTCGCGCGCGGCGACGGGTCGGGCTTATAGCCGCGTTTCTCCATGCGTTCGTGCCCCGCGACCGCGCCGAGTTTATCGATAAACCCGAACGCGCGCCCACCGGTGACCGTCGAGAGCCCGGCATTGAACATGCCCGCCCACATTCCGTGTTCGAAACCTTGGTGGAAGTTGCGCGCGGAACGCATCTCTTCGTACGCCCACGACGATTGGAAGCGATCGACGAAGCCGCTGAGTTGTTGCGCGTCGTAGCGATCGGCTTGCACGGCGGCGAAGATGGTTTCGGCCGCGAGCATTCCCGATTTGATCGCGAGATGGATGCCCTTGAGGCGCATGCCGTTGAGGAAGCCGGCGGAATCGCCGGTGAGCAAGAGGCCGTCGGCATACGGGCGCGGCATCGCAAAGAAACCGCCTTCGGGAATCGCTTTCGCGCCGTAGCGAATGAGTTTACCCTCCGCCAGCAACGCGGCAACGGCGGGATGCTGTTTCATGCGCTGTAGCTGGTTGTGCGGGTCGCTCGTTGGGTTCGTCGCATCGAGCCCGGTCACGTGGCCGATATCGAGCACGTCGTCGGCCATGCCGTAAATAAAGCCGCCGCCGAACGTATCGGGGGCGAGCGGATAGCCCAGCGTGTGAATCACCGCACCCGCGGCGAAACGCCCCGCCGGAAGCTTCCAGAGCTCTTTGACGCCCGCGGCATAAACGTGCGGCTCTTTCCCCGCGTCGAGGTGCAACTTCGCAATCGCCTGCTTGGCAAGCGTTCCGCGCACCCCCTCGCCGAGCACGACGACCTTCGCATAGATATCGGCACCGGGCTCGTAGTTGGCTTTGTGCGTCCCGTCATGCGCAACGCCCTTATCCCCGGTGCGCACGCCGACGACGCGGTCGCCGTCCCAGAGCAGCTCCTGCCCGGGGAACTCGGCAAAAACCTGCGCCCCGGCGGCTTCGGCCTGCTCGCCGAGCCACTTCGCCATCTTCTGCAGGCTCGCGACGTATTTGCCGTGGTTGTTGAGCGGCGGCGGCGTAAACGGCGCTTTGATCTTCCCGCTCGCGGTGAGAAACCAGAGTTCGTCGCTGGTGACCGGAGATTCCACCGGCGCGCCGCGCTGCAGCCAATCCGGCAGCAACTCGGAGATCCCCTTGGGATCCATGACGGCGCCGGAGAGCCCGTGGCTCCCGATATCGCCGCCCTTTTCGATCACGAGGATTTCGAGTGCTTGCTTCTTTTCGGCGGCGAGCTGGCCGAGCCGGATCGCGCCGGCGAGAGAGGCGGGCCCTGCGCCCACGAAGAGGACATCGACATCGAGACGATCGCGTTCTTGTGCCATGAGCGGTTGCTTCGGCATCGTGCTCTCCCTACTCTTGCCCCGAAGACTGAGAACGCGTAGGTACGCGCGGGCGCCGCCGAGTACCGGGGGGAGCATGAAGATACAGATCGGGGTTATGGGCTCCGCGGGCGGCATTCTTACCGCCGAACAACTCGACCGCGCGCGTCGGCTCGGGCGGCGCATCGCCCAGCGCGGTTGCACCATCGTCACCGGCGCGTGTCCGGGGCTCCCGCACGCTGCAACGCTCGGCGCGAACGAGGAGGGCGGTGCGAGCCTCGGCGTCTCCCCGGCACTCTCGCGTGAAGAGCACGTCAACGTCTACGGCTCGCCCTTGCAGCCATATACGACGATGGTTTTTACGGGCTCGGGGTTGATGGGGCGCGAAACGCACAACATTCACAGTTCGGATTTCGTGCTCTTCGTCGGCGGACGGAGCGGAACGCTCGGCGAGTTCTGTATCGCGTATGACGAAGGCAAACTCATCGGCATCCTCACCGATTCCGGCGGCATCTCCAACGAGTTACCGAAGATCGCCGGGCTCGTGAAAAAGGAGACGGGTTCGACGATTATCACCAACTCCGACCCCGAGAAACTCGTCGACGCTTGCCTCGATTATTACCGGAAGGAATCGCTCCCGAGCTCGGTCGCGTTCAATCGCACCGGCACGTTCGCGCCGACGCATCGCAATTTGGAGGAAGCCCGTGGCTGAGATCACCTTCGTCGGTGCGGCGGGAACCGTCACCGGCAGCAAACATCTCGTCACGATCGGCGGGAAGCGTTTTTTCGTCGATTGCGGGCTCTTTCAGGGCACCGCGGACGTGCGGGCACTCAACGACGCAAAGATCCCCGTCGATGCCGAAGAGATCGATGCGGTGGTGATTACGCACGGACACCTCGACCACACCGGCTACCTACCCAAGCTCGTCAAAGACGGCTTCGACGGACCGATCTATTGCACGCCGGCGACTGCGGCGATCGCCGAGATCGTGCTCGAAGATGCGGCGCACCTGCAACAAGAGCTCAGCGAGCGCGGGCACGCACACGAGCGCCCGCATGCGGCTCCGCCGTTCTACGACGAACGCGACGTGGCGCGCACCCTGCGCAAGATCGAGACGGTCGAATACGAAAAAACCTTCTCGGTCGCCGGCATCTGCACGGCGCGTTACAGCAATGCCGGGCACATTTTGGGCTCGGCATTCGTGCATTTCGATATCGAAGGGAAGCAGGTCGTCTTCTCCGGCGACCTTGGGCGCTACGACCGTCCGTTACTCGCCGACCCATCGCCGATCGGCGCCGCCGATATCATCTGCTGCGAATCGACCTACGGCGACCGCGAACATCCCACCGAGAGTATCAGCGCGCTCGGCGATGCATTGCGAGCGGGAATCGCTCGCGGCGGCGCGATCGTAATCCCCGCGTTTGCCGTGGAGCGCACGCAAGATATTCTCTACGCCATCGCACAATTACAGCACCAAGATCCCGCGATCGCCAATCTCGCGATTCATCTCGATAGCCCGATGGCCGAGAAAGTCGACGCGGTTTTCGAACGTTTCGGCGGCGAGCACCGTGAGGTAGCCGGCGACAGCCCGAGCACGCCGTTTGGGATCCATCATTTCACCGAACATCGCACGACCGATGAATCGAAGGCGCTCAACGCGATGCCGGGCAATTTCGTCGTGATCTCGGCGAGCGGAATGGCGAGCGGCGGGCGCATCCTGCACCACCTGCACAATCACCTCAGCGATCCGCGCGCGACGATCGTGCTCTGCGGATATCAGAGCGTCGGCACGTTGGGAAACCTGCTCGAGCACGGAGCGAAAACCGTACGCATCTACGGCGATGCGCTGCCGGTTCGAGCGGAGATTATCGCGCTCAAGGGTTTCAGCGCTCACGCCGATCGGAGCGGGCTACTCCGATGGCTGCACACCTGCACGGGAACGCCGCGCTTCTATGCGGTGCACGGCGAACCAGCATCGGCGGCGGCACTCGCAGCCGAGGTGCGCCAGGAGCTCAAGTGGAGCGCGCAGGTCGCGATGCGCGGCACGACGGTTACGGTGTAGCGACGCTCTCCCCCCGAGGGGCGCGCCGTTTCGCACCACCGGTCGCCGCCGCGAGCAATCCCAGCACTGCGATTGCCACCAACGGTGGAGCGTCGCCGAGAGCGTCATAGAGCGTCGCGCGCGCGGGCGGCAGCGCAAAGACCGCATGAGCCGAGGCGCCCACGGGCAACGACCCAGCCCAACGTCCGTCGGCGTCGATCACCCCTGAGGGCCCGACCGTCCCCGCCAACACCATCGGCGTCCCGGTCTCAATCGCAACCAAACGCGCGGTTTGCTCGAGTTCCCACGGGCCGGGCGCACGCGCGAACCACGCGTCGTTCGTCGCGGCCACGAGGACGTTCGCGCCGACGCGAACCTCGTCGCGTGCGAGCGCGGGGAACGCCGATTCGTAACAGATGAGCGGCCCGACGACGGATTTTCCAATAGCAAAGGTCACGGGGCCCGCGCCTGGGGAGAGATTCGGCATCGCCCGTATCAACGAGACGGGAATGACATAATGCGCGAGCCCGGGCAGCGGCACGTACTCCCCGAACGGTACGAGATGGCGCTTTGCGTAGTACCCTCCTATGCTGCCACTGCGACCGAAAAACATCACCGCATCGTGAATGCCTGAATCGTCCGCGACGACACCGCCGGCCAAAAGAGGAATGCCGCGCGCTCGCACGGCGGAACGGATCGTTTCCAACGTTGTCCCGGGTCCGAAATGGAGATTCGATTCGGGCCAGACCGCAAAGCCTCGCGTCAGTTTCAATCTCTGCAACGCCGAAAGATATTTCTGCAAATGACCGTCCGTGCCGACGCGCCCGAACTGAAAGATAGCAACGTCGGATCCGGACTTGGCTCCCCGCGACGGGGCACGGAAGGCAACCGCGCAGAGGACGACGACGGCGGCGCAAAGCGTCCAACCAACGACGCGCCACCGCAGCGCGCGCCTCGAAGTTTCGAAGAGCGCGGAGGAGCCCAGCACGCACACGAACGTCAGCATCTCCGTTCCTCCAACGCGCGCCACAGCAACGAAAGGAGTGTCGATGAGCGCGTGCCCCAACTGCACGTAGGGAACGCCGAGCGCCGATGTCGATCGCCAGTATTCGCAGAGCGTCCATAAGCTCGCGAACGCGACGCACCATCGCCACGCAGCGCGTTGCGCCAATAACGATGCCGCGAATCCCAACAGAGCGTAGGGGATGCATTCAAAGAGCAATGCGATAGCCGACGTATAATAGACGCCCGGCCCCTGATGGGCGACGGCGCCGAGGTAGACCCATCTTAGGCCGACGAGCAACTGCGCGGCCGTATACGCAACGGTGAGCCATATCCCGGTGGCGCGGCGCTTGAATCGGTAAGCGTAAAAGAGCGGGAAGAGTGTGAGCGGCGTCACCACCGCGAACGGCGCGGCCCATTGGGAGCCGAGCAGCGCACCACACAAGGCGCCGCAAACTATTGTAACGGCCACCAGCGCGATCATCCGCGCACCGTTTGGCAGGGCAGGCATCGCACCCTTCTCAAACGAACCGCGCTCGCTACTGCCCATGAAATTCGATGGTCGAGTAGCGCGTCTTACGCGCCTTGCCGCACTCCTGTTCACTCCGCCGTTGCTCGCGTTTGCATACGTTCACTACTGCGAGAATACGCTGTACGGCATCGCCCTAGCGTACGTGCCGGTCCTGTTCGGGAGCATCGGACTGGTCGCTCGCTCCACCATCGACGCAGCAGCGGGCCGCACAAACCCGCGGTATGAGTTCTCCGGTAAAGGCGCCGTCCTTGGTTCCGGTGCATCCTTTCTTCTGCTTCTCTTTGTTGCGCCGCAAGGCGCCGACCGCACGGCCCTCCTCGCGCTCTTTCTTGCGAGTATCACTTTTTATTACGGGGTGGGAAAGCTAGGCTGCCTCTTCCTTGGTTGCTGCCGCGCAGCGGTTCCCGGGCGCGCTTCCCTGCCGACGATCGAGGCTCTATGGAGCCTCGCACTGAGCATCGCAGCGCTCGCGACGCTCTACGAAGCGGCGGGATTCCGGCTGCCGATGTTCGCGGCGATCGTCCTCGGTTTTCTCGCGCTGCGTGTCTTCTCGCGGTGCGCTCGTGGAAGCCGCCTGCGCAGCGCGCTTGGGCAGTTCGACTCCATCGCCCTCGGCGCGCTCGCGTGCTGTATGGCGGCGATCGCCGCATTGAGGTAAGCAGGAGACCCGAAAGCGAAAACGCAAGCGACGGAAATGAGTTCCACCAAAATTGCGCGCGTGGCGAAGGTGTTCGCACGATCCCTCGTTGCGATAACGGGATCGACGACGATGGCCTGTAGCCCAGCCCCCCTCACCCCGGCAACTCCGGGGGCGACGCCGAGCCAGTCCCCGACCTCGTTCACGCTAACCAATAACACGGCGACGACACCGGAATCGTTCACCCTTGGCGGTGGCACCGGCACCGTCGTGAACTTTTATGGCACCGTCACGATTTCGGGTGCAACCTCCGAGAATATTTACTACACCGAAACGCAAGGCTTCGGACCGGGAGCCTGCCCCGTCGCAGGCAAGACCGTCATCGAAACGATCGATCTGACCGTCAACCAAGCCTTCGCATTTGCTCCGAACGGCTCGTTTGGAGCAAACACCGGTCTTCTTGACACGCAATTTACCACCAGCACGACCGGCCCGTTCAGCGGTGCGATCTTTCAGTACTCGAACTGCGCGACGTTCTCGCCGACGCAGAGCGTCGTCAGCAACGGCGGTACGTCCTACGAATACCCCGGCGGTGGAAACACGAGTGTTCCCGCAGGGAGTTACTTTATCGAGATTTGGAAGTAATCGGCGAAGCCATCGCATCCTTCGCGGCTACTCGGGATGGCACTCATTGTCACCCCAAGTAGCGCGAAGCGCGTATCGAGGGGTCGCACGTCGAGGGGTCTCTCGGGAGGACGCGAGCCCTCGCGCTTACCCCGCGGCGTCGCGCGCCATAGCGACGCCGTTGCCGGAGATTCGCGAGATCGCGAACTCGAGGAAGAGCGCCGATTCGCCGAGCATTACGAGCGCACCGAACAGGAACCCCGCTGCAATATCGTGCGACGGCACGGCGGCGATGACAAAGCCGATCGCCGGTGGGACGAGGGCGAGCGCCGATAACAACATCCGCAGCATCCCCGAGTTCGCGCCCGCACCACCGTTCCACGGGAAGACCGTATAGAGCGCAATTCCGATACCGCGCAAGAACACAATAGCGATCGTCGCAAGCGGGAGCGCGAGGAGCACGACCGCAGCGTTAGCGAGGGCGAAACCGTACGCCGCACACCCAAGTGCGAGCGGGACGATCGTCCGCCACGCGGTCGACACCGTCCACACGTAGAGTCGCGTGCGCAACGGACTCGCAGAGATCCACCACATCGGCTTGCCGATATCGGCATCGAGCATAACGGTCGCCAGCAACGATACCACGAGAAATTCACACGAAAGTGCGGCTGCAAGCACCACGCTTCCGGCAGGGGTCGTTGCGGGGCTTCGCATCAGGTA
>JAJXXM010000125.1 GCA_021781095.1 bacterium | reverse complement strand
GTCGAGCGAGAAATCCGTTCCGACGCTGACGTTCGCAGCAATTTTATCGAGCTGCGCCTGATACGAAAGCCGATCGTAGGTCGTGCTGCCGTAGCCCATCATGGTTGCCAGCACGCCTCCAATACCCGACTGTCCCTTCGGATCCTGGAGTACCGGATTATTGTCGATCGATCCGCGAACGACGACCGTCTTGCTGAGTTTGCTCGGCACGACGATGACGCGAAGTCCGTTCGCGAGCTTGAAGCTCGTCGGGTGCACCGTCTCTTGCGGAACCTTCAGGTGCGCGAGAATGTCGTTCGCCCACGACGGAAGCGTTTCGTGCTTCGTCGGCGGGACGGAGTTATTTTCTTTTGCCAACGGGCCGGTTCCCATCGAGATCTTTCCGGAATTGCTCGGCACGGCGTAGGCAAGGATCGAGGTTTTATACTGGAGATAGCGCCGAATGACCTGATTGACCTGGGCGGTCGTCACGTGCTTGTACGCAGCGATCATTTCGTTAGGGGAACGAAGACCTTGCACCGTTAGCGCCGTCGACCACGCGAATGCGAGGTTGGCGATGTTGTTGTACTGGAACGATGCCTGCGCGACTTCGCGACGAATCGAAGCGCGAACCAACGAGGCCGGAACGCCGGTCTTCTTATACCCTTCGATGACCGCTTTCATTTCTGCGGCGATCGTCTGCGGTTTCGTCGACGGGGCAACCGCTGCAAAGAGGAAGCCGCCGGAGAGTTTCGGATGGTTGTCGCTCTGGAAGCCGGTGAAGAGCGCTTTCCCATCGGCGACCAGCGCGTAGAGTCCCCCGCGCTGCGAGTTGAGAACATCGGTCGCGATCACCGACGCGGCGTACTCCTTGCTGTCGTAGCCCGGGAAGCGAAACGCCTGGGCAACGAGCGTATAGGGTTGGTCGCTGGTCTCGGAGATGACCTGTGCCTTCATCGGTTTCGGCGCCACCTTCGGACGCGCCGGCAATTTTGCCGCCGGAATCGAACCGAAGAGTTTTTTCACCATCGCGATGGTCGAGTGCGGATCGACGTCGCCGACGATCACAAAAATGGCGTTATTCGGGTGATACCACGTATGGTAAAAGTTGATAAGTTGCTTGTGGTTGATTTGCGTCGAGAACGTTTTGATCGTTCCTAAGGTATTGTTCCCATACGGCGTTCCTACGTAGATCGCTTTTTGGATTTTCATCATCATGCGCGAGATCGCATTGCTGTTATCCTGGGTAACTTCTTGCTCGATCGCTCCGCGCTCTTGGTTCCACTGGTTTTGAGCCATAAGCAAACCCTGCGCGCGCGACGCTTCGAGGCGCAGCGCCACATCGAGATATTGCGATGGAACGGTAAAAAAGTATTGCGTCATTTCAGCTTGCGTGTCGGCATCGAAATCGCCGCCGGTGAGGCCGATGATTTCCGTGAGCTGATTGGCTGAAATCGTCTTGCTTCCGCGGAACATCATGTGTTCGGTCGCGTGAGCGAGGCCGTCGAGCGGTTCTTCATTCGAACCGACTCGGTAGTTCATCATCGTCGTCACGACGGGGGCGAGCGTATCGCGCACGACCACGACTTGAAGACCGTTAGAAAGTGTAGTGCGCGTGACGTTCGAATCGGCGCGCGCCTGACCCACGAGGGCGAACCCAAGGGCAAGCGCCGCCGCGAACGCGACGAGCGAGCGAGTGAATCGCACGATAGGAGGACTCCTTCAATTTTAGAGGGCGATGCTTACTTTACTTGTTCGTTACGAAGAAAGTTGCAGATCGCGGAGATTTTGTTCGGCGAGCAGTGCCGAGCGCAGGCCGAAACTCGCGGGATCCCGGAGTTCGGGATCGCGTTCGAAAATCTCGCGCGCCGCAGCCGCCGCGGCCAGGAAGAGCGGACGGTCGACGATCGGATCGCCGTAGCGCATGCCGCTACGCCCGGACTGGAGCAACCCGCCGAGTTGGCCGCCGCCGCGCAGTTCGAGATCCCGCTCGGCGATCGCAAAGCCATCGGTGCTTTCGAGCAAGAAATCGAGGCGCGCGCTCTGAGGCGCCTCGTCGGGGTGGACGAGCACGCAATAGGAGGCGGCGCCTCCGCGCCCGACACGCCCGCGCAGTTGGTGGAGTTGAGCGAGCCCGTATCGGTGCGCGTCGAGCACGAGCATGACCACGGCATTAGGAACGTCGACGCCGACCTCGACGACTGTCGTCGCGACTAACACGTCGATCTCGCCCGCCGAAAAGCGCCGCATCGTGCGATCCTTGATCTCCGCGCTCATCCGCCCATGCAGCAATCCGACCCGCAGCCCCGCCAACGGCCCCGCTGCAACGCGCGCCGCCTCTTCAACCGCGCCGATCGGTCCCGTGTCGTCATCCTCGTCGTGCTCGATCGCCGGGCAGACCACGTATGCCTGATGCCCTTCTTTTTCGACACGTTCGCGAATGAAGCGATAGGCGCGATCGAGTCGACTCATCCGCAACACGAAGGTCTCGATCGGCGTACGCCCCGGGGGCAGTTCGTCGATCGACGAAATGTCGAGCCCCGCGAGGAGCGTTTGCGCGAGCGTCCGCGGAATCGGCGTCGCCGTTAAGTGGAGCGTATGCGGCGTCCCGCCCTTCGCGCGCAACCGCGCGCGTTGTTCGACACCGAAGCGATGTTGCTCGTCGATCACCACGAGGCCGAGGCGCTGGAACTCCGTACTCTCCGTGAGCAGCGCGTGCGTTCCGACCGCGACTGCCGCTTCGCCGCCGGCGAGCCGACGCAACGCCTCTCGACGCTCCGATGCGCGCTGGCTCCCGAGAACCGGCTCGACGGCGATGCCGAACGGCATGAGCAGCGGACCGAGTTTTTGTGCGTGCTGCAGTGCCAGCAACTCCGTCGGTGCCATCAGTGCCGACTGCACGTGATTGCGCGCCGCAACGAACATCGCGGCCGCTGCGACCAGCGTTTTTCCGCTGCCGACATCGCCCTGTACCAAACGATTCATCGGCATTGCACCCGCGAGATCGCGCGCGATCTCGCCGATGACGCGACGCTGCGCTCCGGTCAGCGGAAACGGCAGATTTCCTTCGAGCCGTTCGACGCACTCCTGCGCATCCGACATCGCTTCGGCACCATGCTCGAACGCTCGCAACGCGCGTCGACGGAGCGACGCGAATGCATGAACGAGAAACTCCCCATAGGCGAACCGCTCGCGCGCGCGTTGCGCCTGCTCCAGGCTCTCGGGCGCGTGAATGCTGCGATAGGCGATCTCCATCGCATCGTAACCGGTAGTCACCAATGCTGCCGGTGGAATGGGATCGGGCGGCGCCGCCTCGAGCAGGCGGGGAAAGTTCCGCGCGATCGCCGCGGCGATCGTCTTACTGTTGAGGTCGCGAGCGGCATGATAGATCGGCACGAGCGCACCGCGGTAGACTTCGTCGGGGCCGAGCATCCGATAGGTACTCACGCTGATGACCGGGCCGCGGAGCGAGCGTTCGACGCGCCCGCGTACGAAAAGACGCATCCCGACCTTAAAACGCCCGATTGCGTAGCGATTGCGGCCGATCCATTTCGCGCAGAAACTACCGCTCCCATCGCGGAGATCGACTTCTACGATCTCGATATTGCGCGCCCGCCGTTCGCGTACCGCGATGACCGTGCCGACGGCATTCTCTTCACCGCCCCGAGCGCCGAGTGCAACGGCGGGGGTCGCTTCGCGAAGGTCGTCGTAGCGAAATGGAAAATGCTCGAGCAGATCGCGCGGGCTCTCGATCTCCAATGCCGCAAACGCAAGCGCACGCTTTGGCCCGATACCGGCGAGATCGCGCAGCGTCACGGCTTCGCGCGTTGTAATAAATGCCTCCCCACTGCATCGGGATCGATACCGCGCGCTTCGAGTAAGAGCAGCAGATGAAAGATCAGATCGGCTGACTCCCAAATCAATTCGTCATCGTCGATATTTTTTGCCGCGATCACGACCTCGGTCGCTTCTTCGCCGATTTTCTTTGCGATGCGGTCGACGCCCTCACGCAACAGACGCGCGACGTACGAGCTCTCCGGATCGACGGTGCGGCGTTGCGCGATCGTCGTCCGTAGATGTTCGACGGCACGGCGAAGGTCGCCGGCGGGGGCGTCCGGCGCAAGCAGCGGTTGATGGAAGCAACTCGCAGCGCCGGTGTGGCATGCCGGGCCTTGCGGAAGTACGTAGTAGCAGAGCGCATCGCGATCGCAGTCGGTCGTGACGGCGACGACGTGCTGCCGATTCCCCGATTGCTCGCCTTTGCGCCAGAGCGAAGCGCGGGAGCGGCTGTAGAGCACGGTGCTCCGCGTCGCCAACGTTTCATCGAGCGCCGCTTGGTTCGCCCAGGCGAGCGTCAGGAACTCGCCGCTCCGCGCATCGCAGATGGCCACGGGCATCAGCCCGCGCTCGTCCCAGTTTAATTCGTCGGTAGCCACGGTCGCAGCATTATGCCTCGCTCGCGGAGTTCTTGCTTGAGACGCGGAATGGCGAGCGTTCCGTCGTGAAAGATCGACGCTCCCAACGCCGCGTCGGCGGCGTCGGCTTCAAAGAGCGCCGCAAAATCCTCGACGCAGCCTGCGCCCCCGGATGCGATGACCGGAATCTTCACCGCACTGCGAATCGCCGCCGTCAGTTCGATATCGAAACCGGCGCGCGTCCCGTCGCGATCCATGCTCGTCACCAAAAGTTCGCCTGCGCCGCGCTCCTGCGCCTCGCGGGCCCATTCGACCGCTTCGCGCTCGCTGCGCGTATGGCCACCATCGATGTAGACGGCGAAGCGCCCCGAGGGATCGCGATGCACGTCGATGGCGACGACGAGCGATTGACTGCCGAAGCTCGCGGCGATTGCGTCGAGCAGCGCGGGCGCGCGAACCGCCGCCGAGTTCAGCGAGACTTTATCGCAACCCGCGCGCAGGAGCTGGCGCGCGCTCTCGAGGCTCTCGATCCCGCCGCCGACG
>JAJXXM010000339.1 GCA_021781095.1 bacterium | reverse complement strand
GGCCGCGACGGCGGCCGTTTTGAATCTCTGCAGCGCCGGCGACCACGTCGTGGTCACCGACGATCTCTACGGCGGAACCTATCGGCTCTTTTCGCGCGTGCTCAGCCGGTACGGAATGAGCTTTACGTACGTCGACATGAGCGATCTCGCCGCCGTTCGAGCGGCGATCCGTCCGGAGACGAAACTGATCTGGATCGAGACGCCGACCAACCCCTTGCTCAAGATCGTCGATATCGCCGCCGTCTGCGCGCTTCGCGATCCGCAACGCACCACCGTCGTGGTCGATAATACGTTTGCATCGCCGTATTTCCAGCAGCCGCTCGCACTTGGAGCCGACGTGGTGGTTCACTCGACGACGAAATATATCGGCGGGCACTCCGACGTCGTGGGGGGCGCCGCGATCACCGACCGGGCGGAGATCCACGAAAGCATCAAGTTCCATCAGAACGCGGTCGGAGGGGTTCCCGGCCCACACGATGCGTGGCTGACGATGCGCGGAGCGAAGACGCTCGCAATTCGTATGCGCGAACATGCGGCAAATGCCGCGCGCGTCGCCGATTTTCTCGAAAAGCATGACGAAGTGGAGCGCGTCTATTACCCCGGCCTCGCGAGCCACCCGCAGCACGCCATCGCGAAATCGCAGATGAGCGGATTCGGTGGAATGGTGAGTTTCGTGCTTCGCGGCCCCGCCGAGCGCGCTTTTGCCTTTGCCCGCGAGACGAAACTTTTCAGCCTCGCCGAGTCGCTGGGCGGAGTGGAATCGCTGCTCTGCCATCCGGCGCGGATGACGCACGGATCGATTCCGAAAGAGGACCGCGAGCGTCGCGGCGTGACCGACGGGTTGTTACGTCTCTCGGTCGGTATCGAAGACTGCGACGATCTGCTCGCCGATTTGCGCCGCGCGATCGAGCGCAGCGCGCACCCCTAATAGGATCGGCCCACCGGGTAGGCGACCGCGCTCGCGCCGGCGAGATCGCGTTTGGCTTGCCGTTCGCTGAGGTTGCCGATGCGCGCTTCCTCCGAGAGCACCACGCCGCGCACGCCGTCGTACCAAATGTATGCGTAGGAGCGCATCTGCGCGAGCCCCTCGCCCGAACTCACCTTGAGCCAGTATGCCGGCATGCCGTTCATCAGCACGGCATGCTCGCGATGCACGAAGGTGCCGCCCTTCGACGCTCCGCGTAATTCGTTGACGTACGTAGTGTAAAAGCCGCGCAACGAGCCATGCGAAAAGCGTTCGTACGCCAACGAAATGACGCGCGCGTCGGCTTGGCCGACATCGATGCCCCAAATCGCCACCGGCGTCATGTGCGAGGCGGCCTGATACGGAACCTGACGCATCCCGATCAATACGACGCCCTCAGGCGCGACGTAGTGCATCGCGGGATCGTTGTAGGTGCGTTGCGCCGGGGTTGCAGGCGGGGGCGCCGTCGCCGCACCCGCCGATGAAGCGGCGAGCGCGAGGAACGCAACGAGGGCGAGCATGTATTTTCGAACCGTCAACGATCGAGTACCTCAAGAAGTGCGGAGATCGCGCCGATAGCGCGCTCGGTAGTGTTGCGGTGGCCGCCCGCAAACTCCTCGCTCCGCACGCGCACCCCGGCCTCGCCGAATCGGCGGGCGAGCGCCCGGGCCGCGATATCGAGGCCATATTCATCGCGCCGCCCGGCGTCGAGATAACAGAGCGAGAGCCCCGCGAGCGCGGCGAGCCGAGGCGCATCGTATTCGGCGGGATCGAACGCGAGCCAGCGGGCGAATGCGTCGTCGTCGATCTCACCGGTTCGGAGATCGAAGGGAAGCGCGAGATCGAACGCTCTCTTCGAGCGCGGCGAGTATGCGGCGGCACACGCCAGAATAAAGAGCGCCGAGAAATCTTCAGCTCGCCGCGTGGGATCGCGTTCGATCGCTGCGACGAAGGCGGCCGCGTCGCCGCCGAATCGTTCGAGCGCGCGCTGCGCCGATGGAAAGAGTGCGGGCATCGTCATCTGAAAATAGGCGTCACCGGCGATCGACGCGAGGGCGGAGAATCGCTCCGGATACCGAGCGGCGATATGGATCGCACCGAAGCCTCCCGAGGATTTACCGACGATCGCCCGCGCGCTCGCTCGCGCGATACTCCGATACCGGCGATCGATCTCGTCGACGATCTCGAGCGCGATGTGCTGCGCGACGTCGCCATTTTGGAGCGAATCGACATACTGCGAACCGCCGAGTCGGGTCGCGCCGTCGACGAGCACGAGAATCGCCGGGCGGATCGATCCGCCGCATATCGCATCGTCGAGCATCTGCACCAGGTTCCGCTCCCAAGGCGCGGTCGCGAGCATTTTTGCGAGATTCGATCCGTGGCCGTGCAGGTAGTAGATTGTATCGTAGCGCTGCGAGCCGTTCGGATCGTAATCCGGGGGCAGATAGACCGCGACGAAGCGTTCGCTGGAATCGCCGAGCGCATTCGCTGCGAGCGCCGTCGATCGCAGCGTGCGGAGTTCGAGCGTGCCGCGCAGGCCGAGCAGATCGCTCCAGATTCGAAATGACACCCTCGCTCCTTTCGCGCGAGGGGGGCGGCTTCCTCACCCGAAGATCCCGCTATGGCCAGCCTTCGCCGCCTCGCACTCGTTTTCGCGCTCTTTGCGATGCTCGCCGCCACGCCGAGAACGTGGCATGCAAGCCGACGCGGAATCCATCACTTTCTCTACGCCGCGTCCTTCTTCTACGAGCGCACGCCGCGCGCGCAGTGGGCTGCCGATCTCCAGGCCTACCGCGCGATGGGGATCAACACGATCGATCTCTACATTCCGTGGAATTTTCAGGAGCCGCGACCGGGGGTGTTCGATTTTACCGGACGCAGCAATCCGCGTCGCGACGTTCGCGGGCTCTTCGCGCTCATCGCCGCCGACGGCTTTCGCGCGATCGTGCGGCCCGGCCCGGTGATTCGCAACGAATGGCGCAACGGCGGCTATCCCGCGTGGTTGCTCGAACGAAAGCCGTACGATATGCCGTTGCACGATATTTTGCAAGGGCGTTATCCGGCGACGGCGACGCTGCAGAACGCGCACGCCGACGCGGCCGCCGAAGAGTGGATGGCGAATCGGACGCACCGGCGCGCGGTGCGTCGCTGGTATCGAGCGCTCTTCACCGCCATCGCTCCCTGGTCGGGAATCGTCGAAGCGGTCGCGCTCGACGACGACCAAGGTGCCTATATCGATAACGATACCTGGCCCGCACCGCACTGGCATGCTTATGTTCGGTGGTTAAAAGGCGCGGTGCGCCGGGAAATCGGCCCGAACGTACCGCTCTTCATCAATACCTACCAAACGAAGGTGCCGGCGGCGACCGGGGCATGGGCTTGGGGAAATTGGTACCAAAGCGATGCCTACCGTATCGGTACGCACGATCTCGCACAATTAATTTTTTCGACCGCGCTCCTCCAGACGCAACCGCATCGCGCGGTGATGCAGAGCGAATTTCAAGCCGGATGGCTGCAAGGAGCGAACGAAACCGTACCGCGCCCTGCCGCCCCGGAGAACACCACGATTGCGCTCCATCAGCTGCTGCAACTCGGCGCGCACGCAATCGTCAACTTCCCAGTTCAGGACACTATGAACCCCGCCGGCTGGGAGGCGCCGTGGGCGAACGCGCTCTATGCGTGGGACGCGGCGCTCGCTCTCGACGGAGCGCACCAAGCGCGCTATGCGCCGACCGCGGAGTTCGGCGCGCTCGTGCGGCAAGCGGGGGCGCGCTGGCTCGCGCGTCTCCATCCCGATGCAAACGTCGCCGTCGCATGGCCGGTCAGTGCTTATCCCTCGCGCGCGGTCGATAACGCACGGATCGCTGCGTTTGCGGCGGCGACGATTCGTGCGTTCATGCGGTGCCGCGCGATGGCGCTGACCTGTCGTGCGGTCGATCTGCGTTTCGCCGCGCCGGGAACCCTCGCTCGGTACCGCGCGCTCGTCCTACCTCGTATCGCCGACGAAGCGGGCATGCTCCCGGCAATCCGCGCGCGGCTCGAGCGCTATCGCAGCCACGGTGCGGTTCTCGCATCGCCGCGTGCGGCGCTCGCGCGCGGCATCGCCCCGACCAACGGCGCGATCGAAGATGCGACGCTCCTCGTGAGCCCCCAGCGGCACTCGGCATTGCTCGATCTCTTTAATCTCGCGACGACGCCGCGACGCATACCGGCGAGCACGATTCGCCTCGGTTCGGCCATGGTACATATTCCCGCCACGACGCTCGCTCCCGGAGCGGCGTGCGATTGGCGTATCGATCGCGGCGAGGCGTCGGCGGCACGCATTGCATGGATGCGCTGCACGCCTCCGGTGCCGCCCACCGCACCGATGAACGCCGACGACGATCTCCACGCACTCGTCGCGGCGATTCGATCGGACGGAACGCCGACCTACGAGCTCCAAAATCGACGCCTGCGATTGATCGTCAGTGCCGACGCGGGGGCGCGTTCGTTCGTGCTCGAGGATCGCCGAACGCATCGCAACCTTGCGACGAGCATCGGCCTCTTTCGCGATGATATCGCGACGCCGCCGCGCCCATCGGCGCGCGATTACATCGCCGCATTCACGCATCCGTTTGCAGCCGGCACCTTCAATCGGCCCTATCGCTGCATCGACCGAAGCAGTGCGACGGCAGAGGTGCTGCGTTGCCGCTATGTCGCACCCGATCTCGCGAAGCAGCCGATCGTTTTCACGAAGACGTTTGTTCTCGATCCGCACGGGAGGCTGCTGCGCGTCCTGCTCCAATGCACGGCAACCTGTCGTTCGATCGATGCGTTCGCCGCCTCCGGCAACGAACGCGTGCACGTCTTCGGCGGCAGCCTTCGATCGGCGACGAGCCCGCCGGGGAGCCGGCTCGTCGTCCTGCAGTACCGAGGGCATGCCGAGATCGATATCGCCCTTCCAGGAGCGCCGTAGCGCGGCGCGAACCAAGGGCCCTGCCGATTCAAGAT
>JAJXXM010000411.1 GCA_021781095.1 bacterium | reverse complement strand
GAACTCGTCGCCGTCGGCACGTTCGAGAATCTCGCGAAAGAGCGCCGCAATGCGCTCGCGATTATCGCCGACGGCATGGCTCGCGTAACAATCGATGCCGTTCTCGGCGAGCGCGGCGGCGACGTAGGCGCTATTCGTGTCCACGAGCTGGCCGAGCAGCAACTCCGTGCCGACGGCGACGAGTTCGACGCTACTCATCCTCGAGCACCTGCGGAGCGAACGAGAGCGCGAGTTCTTCTTCAAACCACTCGGGATAGATGAAGCGCACGTCGGCATCGAAGCCATCGGCGACGCGAATCATCTCTTTACGGCGCAAGCCACCCTGTTCTTCGGAGCGGTAGCGACGCTTTATGCGCTCCTTCTGCGTCGCGAGGCACTCGATGAAGCGTTCGAATCGCCCGTCCATCGCGCGTTGGAGCGCCTCCTTGAGATTCTTACCGACGCGCGGTGCGAGTCCCGTCGTCGAGACGGAGATGCGAACCGGCCCGGCTTTCGCGATCGCCGCCATGGCGACGAACCCGTAGCGCGGCTGATCGATGCAACAGAGCAGAAACCGATGGCGGTCGGCGTACTCGCGCAATCGCGCGGAGAGCCGCTCGTCCTGCGGGGTAGAGATCACGAAAAACGCATCGCGTACGTCCGCCTCCGTGACCGCCGACGGGTCGGTGAGCCGGAGGAGATCGGCGCCGCTCTCCTCGAGCGCGGCGGCCTTTTCGACCGCTTCACGATCGTCGGCCGCGCCGATAACGACGCAGCGCCGCCCGCGGAGGTTCAGGCTGACGGGGTAGAACGGCGTGACCGGTTCCATCAGTAATCGACCGGCCGGAGATAGAATTCGTTGATTGCCGTATTGGTCAACATCGCGGTCGTCGGAAGATGCCGCTTCCAGTGCGTGCTCTCGACGCGACGGCGCACCAACGCCACTTCGGCGGCATCGAATCCGCGCGCGTGCAGTTGTTCGTCGCGATACCCCAACAACATCGACGAAAGAATCGCATCGGCGCGCGCGTAGCGAATGCCGAGATCCCCTTCATCGGTCTGGTTCGCTTCCAGATCCGCACTCGGCGCCTTGTCGACGATCGCGGGCGGCACGCCGAGATAGCGCGCGAGTTCCCAGACCTGCGTCTTAAAAAGATCGCCGAGCGGATTGATCGGCGGCGTATCGTCGGCATGCCAGGTAAAGTAACCGAAGAGCCGTTCGGTCTTATTTCCGGTCCCAATCGGAAGCGCCGCGCGTTTCGCCGATTGGTCGAAGAGCACGAGCATGCGCGTGCGCGCCATCACGTTCCCGCGTCGGCGCGCGTCGGCCTCGGGTTCGTACTGGAGATAGCCGTCGACCGCCGCCGTAATGTCGACGGTATGGCCGACCGCTCCGAGTGCGTCGATCACGAGTTGTGCGTCGTTCAGGCTCGCGGGGCTCGAGGTACGGTACGGCATGCGCACGAGATGAACGTTGCGCGGCCCGAGTGCGTGCACGCAGAGATACGCGGTGACCGCCGAATCGACTCCGCCGGAGAGGCCGACGACCGCATTCTCCACGCCGCGCCGTCCGAGACATTCGTCGCGAAGAAAGCCGACGAGCCAGCGCGCGGCGACGGCGGGGTCGATCTTCGGCGCGGCGTACGGGTCGCGCTTGGGCGGATCAACGACCGGCAGCATCGGTGCGCCCTCGCAACCAGGGTAACTCGTCGTCGGCGAGCAGATCGGGGAGTACGGCGCGGAGATCGCCGAGCAGCGGCAGATTCGCGCGTGCGATTTCTACGTCGTCGAGAAAGAGCTCGGCGCGGACGACGCACGCCTCGCGCGCGTCGGCTTCCACCAGAATCTCGCCGTCCGGAGCGATCGCCCGCGAGGAACCCGTCATCCCCTTTCCGCCCTCGAAACCCGCGAGCCCGGCGTAGAGCACGAAGCAGCCGTGCTCCATCGCGATTCCTCGCAAAAGTTCGCGCCATCGCGAAATCGAAACCAGTTCGCCATCGCCCTCGATGCCGCGCCCCGGAGCGGCGCTCGGCACGACGATCGTGCGCGCGCCCTTCAACGCGGCGATCGTCGGAACGATCGAGTGCCAGGCATCTTCGCAGATGAGCAGCGCGGTCGGCCCGAGCAGTGGCGAATCGAAGACGCGTACGCGGTTTCCCCGAGAAAGAAAACGCTCTTCGTCGAAGACGCCGTAGGTCGGAAGAAAGAGTTTGCGATGAACGTTGATGATCCGCGTCTCGCGCTCGTCGAGAGCGAGCCAAATCGCGCTGTTATAATACGATCCGTTCTCGACTTCGTAGAAACCCGCGGCGATTTCGACGGGGCGGGCGCCGGCGACATCGCGCCAGAGCGAGGAAATCTCGTGCCCGAAGAGCTCCGCGCTGCGCGCCGATTCGTAGACCGCCCCTTCGAGAAAGTATCCCGTCAACGCCGCTTCCGGCAGCACGACGAGTTCGGGGACGGGTTCGAGCGCGGCTAACTGGGCGAAGACCGCCCGCAGCGAGGCGAGATTCTCCGCGTAGGCACCTTTGCGCGGCTTACTCTGAACGAGAGCGACGCGCGCGGGGCCCGCCTCGCTATTGCCCTGCACCGACCGCACTCGCGCCGACTTTTTCAGCGCACTCTTCGGCGGGGTAGGTCCAGATCTCGGCGAGCGTCGGATGCAGGTGCGGAATCTTCGCAAACTGTTCTGCCGTCGCGTTGAAGTGCATCGCGACGATGACTTCGTGGATCAACTCGGAGGCTTCCGGACCGATGCAGGCTGCAC
Source organism: bacterium (assembly GCA_021781095.1). The sequence goes on along the minus strand of JAJXXM010000411.1, from coordinate 2,216 downwards.
CGAGAATGCGCCCGTCGTTCGGGTCGGCGAGCATTTTCACGAAGCCGTCGGTCTTTCCAAGGCACATGGCCTTGCCGTGCTCGGCGAATGCGTAGGTTCCGGAGACGTAGGGCGTACCGGCACGCTGCAACTCTTTCTCCGAGGCTCCCGCAACGGCGATCTGCGGCTCGGTGAAGATGGTGTGCGAGCGTTGCAGGCGATAATCGGCACGCTCCTCGCCCCCCGAGAGGGCGTTACGCGCGGCGATCTCGCCTTGATAGATCGCGATGTGCACCAGCAGAAATTCGCCGGTCACGTCGCCGACGGCGAAGATCCGCGGGTTGGTGGTGCGCATGCTTCCGTCGATCTCGATACCGGTGACGGAATGCGCGGCGACGCCGGCGCGTTCGAGATCGAGCCCCGCGATGTTCGGCACGCGGCCCAGACAATAAAAAATCTCCTCCGCGTCGACGTCGAGCCCGATTCCGTCGCGTTCCAACCGGAGGATCTTCCGGCCGCGCTCTTTGCGGACCGATTGCATGCGCGAACGAACGTGAACCGCGATGCCTTCGTTCCGAAACGTCTCGGTCAACGTCTCGCCGATATCGGTATCCGCGCCGGAGAGCAGGTGCTCGCCGCGGATGACGATCTGCGTGTGCGCTCCCATGCGCGAGAGAAATTGTCCGAGTTCGCAGCCGACGTATCCGCCGCCGAGAACGATCGCCGATTCGGGAATGCGCTCGATCTCCAGCACGGCATCGCTATCGAGAAAACCGGTCTCGACGAGCCCCGGAAGTGCCGGCGGTGCGATGTTGCTTCCGGTGGCGATTACGAAGGCGTCGGCCTCGAGAATTTCATCGCCGACCGCGAGTTCGCGATCGTTGAGGAAACGCGCCTGACCGCGATGGAGCGGAAAGCGTTCGATCCCGTCGATCCGATCGGCGGCGAACTCACCGACCAGCGCGCGTTTGCGCGCGGCGATGTAGGGCATATCGATCCGAGGCTCTCCGGTGGTGATACCCAGTGCGACCGCGCTGCGGATCGCCTGAACGCGATCGCTGCTCGCGAGCAACGCTTTGCTGGGCATGCAGCCGCGAAGGATGCAGAGGCCGCCGAGCGGTCCGCGGTCGACGATTCCGACGCTCGCACCGAGGTCGCGCGCGGTGCGCGCGGCGGCATAGCCGCCGCTTCCCGCGCCGATGACGACGAGATCGTAATGGCTTCGGGAGCTCATCTCCTACTGCCGAGATGGTGCGTGGTCGAAACGAAGCGTACCGTGCCGCCCGCCTGAACGAGAATCGACCGCGTTCGCGCGCGGTTCTCGTAAAAGCGAACGCCATGAACGAGATCGCCGTCGGTAATTCCCGTCGCGCAGAACAACACGTCGTCGCTCTTCACGAGGTCATCGATCTCGAGCACGCGGTCGAGATCGCCGAATCCCATCGCTTGCGCGCGCGCAGCCTCTTGCGGGTTGCGCGGCTTCAAACGCCCCATGAAGTTGCCGCCGAGACATTTGATCGCCGCCGCGGCGAGGACGCCCTCCGGCGCTCCACCCGTTCCCATCGCTACATGGACACCGGTCGTCTCGATTGCGGTTGCAATGCAAGCGTCGACATCTCCGTCGGAGATCAGCTTGATCCGCGCGCCCGCCGAGCGCACCTGTTCGATGAGGTCGCCGTGGCGCGGGCGGTCGAGAATCACCACGCAGATATCGCCGACCGGTTTTTCGAGTGCGCGAGCGACGGCAGCGAGATTCTCCTTAACCGTCGCGTCGATATGCACGTGCGGCGCCGCCTTCGGGCCGACCGCGAGTTTTGCCATGTACGAATCCGGGGCGTGCAAGAGCCCGCCGCGCGGCGCGATCGCCATCACCGCGATGGAATTGGGCAGCCCGTTCGCGACCAGGTTCGTTCCTTCGACCGGATCGACGGCGATATCGACGGCGGGTCCGCCGCAGCCGACCTCTTCGCCGATAAAGAGCATCGGCGCCTCATCGCGTTCGCCCTCGCCGATAACGATCCGGCCGGAGATCTCCATTTCGCCGAGCGCGGCGCGCATCGCCTCGACGGCGGCGCCGTCGGCGATATCGCGTTCGCCGCGCCCCATCCAGTGCGAGGCCGCGAGCGCGGCGCGCTCGGTCACGGTGACGAAATCAAGCGAGGGCTTCATACGCGCCTGCATGGTTAGATCGTTCATCCGCCTCAGGCTACAAGGGAAGCGGAGTGAATCCTTTAACT
>JAJXXM010000183.1 GCA_021781095.1 bacterium | reverse complement strand
GCGAGGTCGCGAAGCCCGCCTTGTAGACGCCGTCGTTCACGGTGGTAAACATCTCTTCGTTCAATGCATCGATCTCGCCGCGTAGCGCCTGCGGATAGAGATCGAGCGACGCGTCGCCGATCGCATCGAACTCGGTTTCGAACATGCGCATGATGTCGTCATCGGAATTGCTAACGATACGGTTGCTTTCCGTGTCCCAAAGCACGGGAACGGTGACGCGCCCACGGTAGTTCGGGTCGGTCGCGCGATAGAGCTCGCTGAGAAATCGGTCGTCGAAACGCCATCCGCGTTCGTCGCGAATCGGGTCGACCACCGTCATTGGAATCGCGCGTTCCAGCTTCTTTAATTTGCGGGTCACGATGGTGCGGTGCGCCCACGGGCATGCGAGCGAGACGTAGAGATGGTAGCGCCCCGCGACCGCGGGATACGGGGAACTCCCGTCACCGCGCACCCAGTCGCGGAAGGCGTCCTGCTGGCGCAGAAAGCGCCCGTCCTCGCTCTGTTCGTCGGGGAATTGGGCGTTCGCGCGAAGGTCGTTCATGGCCGCTTCAATCGCGCGAGCGCCGGAGAAGGTTGCCCCACGCGCACTCGTTCTTCGAATCTTCCAAAAAAGAACGGCTCGCGGCGCTACGGTTACCGCAGGAAGGAGAGGTCCGATGCGCCACGTTCTCCCGCTGATGCTCGCCCTCACGTTGCTCGGGATCGCTACGCCGGCACCGGCGGCGCCGGTCGACCTTTCGAATATCGTCGCCGCGGCGAAGCCGGCCGTCGTTTTTATCGTCGCCCTCGGCCCGTCGGGAACGCAATCGGGGTCGGGGTTCGCGGTCGCGAGCACCGCGACCGACACGACGATCGTTACCGCCAACCACGTCGTCGAAGGTGAGTCGCAGGTGGATGTCGTGTTCGACAGCAACGAACGCGAACGGTACACCGCGCGCATCGTTCGGCGCGATCACGTGCGCGACGTCGCCATCCTTAGCGTTCCCATCGGCAATCGTCCGACGCTCGCCCTCGCACCGCCTGCGAGCATTCGCGAGGGCATGAGCATCGCGCTGATCGGCTACCCGATGGCGACCATCGCCTTCAAAAAAATCAACGGCGACGCCCTCCGTCCGTCGATCCACGGTGGGATCGTCAGCGCGATTCGGCTCGACGGCGAGCTCGTCCAGTTCGATGCCGCCACCTATCATGGCGATAGCGGGGGGCCGATCCTCGACGCGCGCACCGGGAATGTGGTCGCGATCGTTCACGGTGCCGAACTCGACCCGAGCTACGTCGCACGCGGCCTCGAACAAGCGTTGCCGGGAAGCGCGTACGGCCCGAGCTCCGCGACGATATCGTTGGTGATGAACGGCGCCGCCTCGGCGGCTGCCGCAACGACGACGAAAAAAAGTTCGAGCGCCTATCGCATCGGGTACTTTCTCGCGCCTACCAGCGAAGGCACGGTCGCCGGTAAAGCGATCAACGACGAATTTCTCGGCAAGGTGATGGCCCGTATCCCGCCGTTTTTTACGGCGCGTAACGAAATATATTTAATTCCAATGACGTTGACGAAACGCGAATTTGCATCGGTCGGTGGACTCTCCGGAAAATGCGAAGACGACCGCATCGGCGGAATCATTATGCCGAGTTACCAATGGAGTTTTTCGCCTCAACTCGCGAGCGTCCAGGTCGCCTTGTTCGTCGCCGATTGTCACGGTATGACGTACTATCGTGGAACGAAATCAAAATCGGAGAACCCCGCCTTCTCACATCGCACGCCTTCTGCGGAGATCTCGGATATGGGCGGCGACCTCATGGATCAGTTGCTCGCCGATTTCTCCGACTACCGTGCGAAGCATTTCGCCGAATGGAACAGCTTCACGCGCTTCGGGCTCGCTCTCGATCCCACGGCGCCGGGGCGATACCTGCTCATGCTCTACCGCAAGGTGCCCGACGGGTTTCGGATCGTCGACGTCGCTCCGAACGGCCCCGCCGACCGTGCCGGCCTTCGCGCCGAAGATATCATCGCGAGCGTGAACGGCAAGAACGCCTCGGCGATGACTCCCGAAGCGTTTGCCGCAGAGTTCGACAATCCGACGGTGACGGTGAGCGTGCTCCGTCCCGGGGGCCCGGTCACGATCGTCGTGCACACGTTGAGTTACGCCGAACTCCTCCAGTCGCTGGGGCAATAAACGGCAACGCGTGCCGTGTTCAGATGAACGTCGGCGTCCCGCGGTAGCATCCCAGCGTATATGGAAAGTCGTAGGTCGAGACGTAATGGTACATGGTGACGAGCTTGCCGTCCCATTCGACCGGGCTCGTCGTTCCGTGGCATTCGTCGAGATCGGCGGTGGTGAGTATTTTGCCGTCGTACCACGGCCCGTAGATTCCGAATCCGTCGGCCGCGTAGCCCAAAAGCGATGAGTTTTGCGTCGGCGAACCGGAATCGGGAACGCAGGTCTGCAAATATCCATGCACGTGATAGGTACCGCTGCGATCCGGGTGCCCGTGGCAACCGTCTTGCACCTCACGCGCCACCGCATCGTAGCCCGCGGCGTCGAATCCATCGAAGACCGCGACGCCGGTAATCGTGATGCCGATCGGTCCACCCGTTAAACAGGTCGGTGTCGATGCGATCGTCGGATTCGCCGGAATGGTAAATGTGAAGCTCTGCGCGGTAATGGTGTTCGGATTGCGATCGTATTGATAGGCCGGGTCGCTCGGGGAGATGGGGAAAGTTCCGGTCGTCCACGGGCTTTCGGGAAGCCCGTTGCTCGCAATACTGCGCGTCGCTCCGTCGACGCTTGCGGAGAAGGTTCCCGCGAAGGAGTGGCTTCCTTCGACGATATCTTTCGTTTCCACATTCCACGTGCCGTTGGCCGTATCGAGCCACGGCGCGGAAGCGACCGCAGGGGTTCCGCTCGGCGTGTTGCACGAGTAGATGTACCCTTGCTTTGGAGAGCCCGAATATTTTCGATCGCCGAGCGGAAGGGCCGTGCAGTTGAGGGGCCCGGAGGAGGTCATCGCGTTCGGGCACGTATAGTTGGTGCCCCTTCCGCTCACCCCGCTTCCCGACGATGCCGATGGGATGACGCTCGCGCTTGCAGCACTACCGGTGGAGGCACCCGCGGCGCAGCCGCACCATGCAAGAAATACCGCGAGCGATACGAAGCCCCCAAACACGCGCTTCCGATGGATCATGGTTCTCTCCTCTGCTGTCCTCGATGCAATGTGAACGTACGGTATCGAGCGCGGCGGAGGGCGACGCTGTGCCGCTCCACAGGTTGCCGTAAGAATCGAAGGCGAAGATCGATCCCGAATGATACGTCGCATTGCGCTGCTCGCCGCCCTCGCTATCGCTGGTGCGATTGCCGCAGGGGCGATCGCATGGAATCTCCACCTGCGGGCGCTGCGTTCGACGATCGCCGCGCAAGTGGAGAGCGCGAGGCTGCTCCTCGCCGCGGCGATGCCTCCGGATGCGACGACCGCGCGCACGTTGTTGCGACCCGGCCTTCACGTGATCGTGGTCGACCGGCGCACGGGCAGCCTCGTCGATGCGATGGGACGGCGGGTCGATCGGCGCACGCTGCCGCCTGCCCCGCCGCCGGGTGCTCCCGGAGCGGCGAGGCGACGCGGCGCGACACCGATGATCAATCTCGCGCTCGCGGTAGCGCATATTCGTCCGACCACCGTGGGGCGGGACGGCCTCTTCGTAACGATCGCTCCCGCCGGGCCGGCGCTCGCGCGATTCTTTCTTGCAGACGTTACGATCGTGCTGCTGACGATCGCGGTCGCGATCGCGCTGGGATTCATGCGGACGAACGAGATCGCGCGCAGGGAGCGCCGCGCGCTCATGCTCCGAGTCGATGCGCAACGGACCGAGGCGGAGAAGTACCAACGCTTTCTCGCCGAAGCCGGGCATGAGTTACGCACGCCGCTCACGGTGGTCTCCGGGTACATCGATATTCTCGGCGAGTCGAAGGAGGCCGCGTCGCTCGATCCACGACTCATCTCCGGTCTGCAGGCCGAGACGGCGCGCATGCGCCACCTTGTGGAGAAGATGTTGACGCTCGCGCGCTTGGAATCGAGCGCGAGCATTCCGCGCCTCATCGACGTGCGTGAGGTGTGCGCCGAGATCGTTGCGACGATCCAGCGGCGCTATCCTCATCGCGCGCTCGACACGGTCGGAATCTCCGGCGTTCGCATCGTCATCGATACCGACGATCTCTTCGATGCACTCGGAAATCTGATCGAAAACGCGATTCGTTATGCTCCCGATTCGCCGATTACCGTGGAGAGTAGTGCGGCGGAGTCGCGCGCACAGATTCGCGTCATCGACCGAGGCCCCGGGATTCCGCCGGAGGATCGAGCGCGAATCTTCGAGCGCTTTCAACGCGGGAAGTCTGCCGGAAAACCTGAAGGGCTCGGGCTAGGGTTGGCGATCGTGCGGCGCGTCGTCGAGCGGTGGAACGGTGGCATCGCTCTCCAATCCGAACCCGGAGAGACCGTCTTTACCCTTTCGTTCCCGATCGCCGATGAGGATCTCAATGGAAGCACTCGATAAAGCAACGGTCTTGGTGATCGACGACGAACGCAACATGCGAGAGATGCTCGAACTCGGCCTCGCGCAGTACGATTTTGTAGTGCGCTGCGCTGCCGACGGCGTCGAAGGGCTCGCCGTCGTGCAGACGTTCCAGCCCGATATCATCGTGCTCGATATCATGATGCCGAAAATCGATGGAGTTTCGCTGGTTCCGCTCCTACGCCGTCACACCGAAGCGCCGATCGTGATGCTTTCGGCGCGAAGCGACGCGCACGATAAAATTGCAGCGTTGACCGCCGGCGCCGACGATTATGTCGCGAAGCCGTTCCACCTCGGCGAGGTCGCCGCGCGTTTGCGCGCCCAATTGCGACGCCCGCAGCTCCTGAAACGCGACTTCGTGCGGTTCGAAGATATCACCGTCGACGTCGCCAAGCGCGAG
>JAJXXM010000290.1 GCA_021781095.1 bacterium | reverse complement strand
GCCGAAAGCGAAACGCTATGCGGCGTTACGGCGCCTCGCCCGGGCGAGCGCGTAGCCGACGATCCGTTCGACGAGCGCGTCGAAGCCGATCCCCACGGCGGCCGCCGCATCGGGCAACAGCGAGGTCGGCGTGAGCCCCGGCAGCGCGTTAATCTCCAATAAATACGGGCGGTTCTGTTCGCTGACGATAAAATCGGTGCGCGAATAATCGCGCATTCCCAACAAACGGTGTGCGGAGAGCGCGAGCATCTGCATGCGCGAAGCAAGATCGCCGTCGATCTTCGCCGGCGCGATATGCGTGCTGCCGCCCGGTTCGTATTTCGCGTCGGTCGAATAGAAGCCGTCGCGATTGGCGACGATCTCGACGACCGGCAGCGCCTCCTCGCCCAACACCGCACACGTAAATTCGCGCCCGGCGATAAATTCTTCGGCGAGCACGCACCCGTAGCTGCGCGAGAGTTCGATCACTGCGGCGCTCCACTGTTCGTGCGTGCGGACGATACGCACGCCGATGGAGGAGCCTTCGTAGCGCGGCTTCACCACCAACGGAAGATCGAGCGAGCCCGGCAGCAGCGGCAACGCGCCGCCGTCGAGATCGAAGTGATCCCACGCCGCGGTCGGGAGCCCTTCGGCGGCAAAGAGTTTTTTGACGAGGTGCTTATCCATCGCCAGCGCGCAGGCCGCGATCCCGCTTCCGGTATAGGCGACGCCGAGGTGGTCGAGCACGCCCTGCATCTCGCCGTCCTCACCGCCGGTGCCGTGCAACGCGTTGAAGACGACGTCGGGCGCGAGCGTACGAATCGCGTCGATGAAGCGCTCGTCGTAATCGATCGTATGGACGTCGTAGCCGAGCGCACCCAACGCACGCGCGACGGGCGTACCGCTCGCGATCGAAATTTCGCGTTCGGCGCTCTTGCCGCCCATCACCACCGCGACGCGCGCCTTACGCAACTCGGCCATGGCCTCCATCCCATTCGCGATCGATAAAAACACCCACGAGATGTACCTCCAGCTCCAATCCGATATCGAAACGTTCGAAGACCGCGCGCCGAACGCGTGCGAGCAGCGTTGCGACGTCGCAGGCACTCGCTGCGCCGAGATTATTAATAAAGTTCGCGTGGAGCGGTGAGACTTCCGCATCGCCCTCGCGCCAACCCTTCGCCCCAACGGCCTCGATCAGCCGTGCGGCCTTGTCGCCTTCCGGATTGCGAAAGCACGACCCTGCGTTGGGGAGCGCGATCGGCTGGGTTTGTTTGCGGCGCACGAGCCGGGCCTGCATCTCCTCGCGCACGGCGTGCGCGTCGCCGCGCGCGAACGCGAGTTCGGCTCCCACCACCACCGCGTCGCGAGCGAGGCTGGTGTGCCGGTAGAAATAGCGCACGTCGACGGAGTGCGGGGCGGGGCGGCTCGGCGATTGCACGCGCACGTCGCGAATAAAATCGCCCATCTCGCGGTCGGTGCCGGCGTTCATGCGTAACGAACCGCCGAGCGTTCCGGGAATCCCCGCCAACGAACCGATGCCGACGGCGCCCGCACTCGCGGCGCGCGCGGTGATCGCCGCCATCGAGGCCGATGCGCCGGCGACGACGCGCACGCTTTCCTCGGTCGCGCGTACGTCGACGCGAGCGAAATCGCCCCCCAAGCGCAGGACGATGCCGCGAATGCCGCCGTCGCCGACGAGCAGATTGCTGCCACTTCCCAACACGAACCACGGCAAGCGGCGGCGCACGCAGTGCGTGAGAATGGCGGAGAGTTCGTTTTCGCGTTCGAGTTGCGCGAAGGCGTCGGCGGGACCGCCGATCTTCCACGACGTGTACGGCGCGAGCGGTTCGTCGAATGCGACACGATCGGCGAGGATCTCGCGCAGCATCGCGCGGTCGTCGTCGTCGAGCAGCGTTTTCATGCTCGACGCCGTCGTGAGGCTCACCGGAGTGCCGCCGTCGGCATGGCGCGCTCGGCGAGCCGCGCCGCGCTGCGCGTAATGGAGCCCGCGCCGAGCATCAGTGCGAGCGTGCCCGGCGGCGATTCTTCTTCGATCCGCTCGACGAGATCCTCGACGCGCGCGACGTAACGAACGTCGACGCCGACCTCGCTCAGGCGATCGCCGATGGAGCGTTCGCTGATGCCGGGGATCGGGGCCTCGGAGGCGGCGTAGATCGGCGTGAGATAGACGCGGTCGGCGCCGCGCAACGCGTCGGCGAAATCGCGCGCGAGATAGCCGGTACGCGAGAAGCGGTGCGGCTGAAAGGCCACCACGAGCGGCCCGGAGTGGTAATTGCGGGCCGCGGCGATCGTCGCGCGCACCGCGGTGGGGTGATGCGCGTAATCGTCGACGACGGTGAGGCGCTGTCCGCGCGCGAGAATATCGAAACGGCGGCGCACGCCGCAAAAATTGCGTAATCCGGTCGCCACCGCCGCAAACGGCACGCCGATCTCTTCGGCAACGGCGATGGCGGCGAGTGCGTTGAGCACGTTGATCGCGCCGGGCACGTTCAGCGTGAGCGTGCCGCGGCGTTCGCCGCGCACGACGAGATCGAAATGCGTGCTCAATCCCGCGAAGGTGACGTTCGCCGCCGTCACGTCGGCAAGTGCGGTCATGCCGAACGTGATCGTGCGGGCCGCGCGCGGAAGGGCGGCGAGCGAGGCCGAGTTCGCGTTGTCGATGCCGACGACCGCCGCACCCTCGGCGGGTAAGCGACCGAGAAACTCTCCGAAGGCATCGATCAGGCGCGGCAGTTCGTCGTCGGAATTGAGATGGTCGTTTTCGATATTATTAATCGTCGCGATGCGCGGCTGCAATAACGCGAACGATCCATCCGATTCGTCGGCTTCGCAAACGAACCACGGCGAGCTGCCGTCGACGGCGTTGCGCCCCAACTGCGGATCGATTCCGCCGAGCACGAGCCCCGCGTCGATTCCGCCGGCGCGTAAAATTGCGTGGACCATCGCGGTGGTCGTCGTCTTGCCGTGCGTTCCACAGATCGCGATGCCGTCGCGCGCGCTCGCGATGCGGGCGAGCAATTCGCCGCGGTGGACCACGGGAATCTTGCGGCGACGCGCTTCGCGGAACTCCGGATTATCGCGATCGATCGCGGAGCTGACGATCACTTCTTCGGCATCGCCGAGCGAATCGGCATCGTGGCCGACGTAGACGCGCGCGCCTTCGGCGCGTAATTGTTCGAGCAGATCGCTCTCGGCAACATCGGATCCCGCAACGCTTTCGCCGCGCGCGAGCAGAATGCGCGCGAGCGCGCTCATTCCGATTCCGCCGATGCCGATAAAGTGTCGGCGCACGCTCTCGCTCACGTTTGGGTATTTCGCCCCGCGAGCGCCGCTATCCGCGCAAGAATCAGCGCCGTTGGCTCGGGGGTGCGTAAAGTCGCAATCGCCGTACGGAGCCGCGCCAGCGCTTCGGGCGCGCAGATGCGAGCGAGCAACGCACCGAGCGAGGCGGCGGTGAGCTCCTCGTCGGCGATCGTCACCGCCGCCCCAGCGCCTTCGAGGGCCCGCGCGTTCGCGCTTTGGTGCCCCTCGGCGGCGTGCGGGTAGGGGACCAGGATCGCCGGTAGGCCGAGCGCGATGAGTTCTGCGAGCGTCGAGGCGCCGGCGCGCGCGAGCACCAAATCGGCGACCGCGAACGCATCGGCGGGATCGTCGAGGTAGGGGCGGAGGGCGCCGGCAGGGGCCGCCGGGAGCCGCGCGCGCACGCGGTCGAACTCGCGCTCGCCGGTGAGGTGCAGCACCTGCCACCCCGCGGGGAGCAGCCCTGCGGCGATCGCGCCGACGAGTGCGTCGTTGAGCGAACGCGCGCCCTGGCTGCCGCCCATCGCGAGCAGCGTCCGTCGCTGCGGGTCGAGCCCGAGCCGTTCCATCGCCGCCGCGCGCGGCGGCAGCGAACGCAGCGAGCCGCGAATCGGCACGCCGGTGCACCGATAGCGCGCTCCGAAGCGCGGGTCGCCCTGCGGCAGCGCTCCCCACACTTCATCGACGAAGGGCGCGAGCAGGCGATTCGTGAGCCCGGGCTGCGCGTTGGGTTCGAGCAGGGCGATCTTCGCGCGCGATACGCGCAGCGTGCGCAGCGCACGCGTCGCAACGACGAGTGGAAAGCAAACGTAGCCTCCGGTCGCAACGACGATCTCCGGGCGCTCGCGCAACAGCACGCCGAGCGCTTGGAGTACGCCCCACCCGTTGACGAACGCCGTTCCCAACGCCGCGCCGATGCGGTCGCGGCGCAACGGGCGCGCCGCAATGCAGTGCAACGGATATCCCGCTTGCGGAACGAGGCGCGCTTCGAGGCGATCTGCAGTGCCGACGAAGGCGATACGCGCGTCGGCTCCATCGCGTGCGCGCACGGCGTCGGCGATTGCGACCGCGGGATAGATGTGTCCGCCCGTGCCCCCTCCGGCGAAGAGGATGCGCACGCGCTAACTTCCTATGCGGCGGCGGCGCCCGACGTTGGCGATCAGTGCGACGGCGATGAGATCGACGACCAGCGCGCTGCCGCCGAAGGAAATGAACGGCAACGGCACGCCGGTGACCGGCCACGACGACGTGACCACGCCGATATTGATGAAGGCTTGCACGACGATGAGTGCGGTGCATCCCAGCGCGAGGAAATATCCGAAGCGGTCCTCGGCGCGCATGGCGATGTTCACCGCGCGCGTTGCGAAGACGAGGAAGAGCGCGACGACGGTGAGCGTGCCGATCAAGCCCAGCTCTTCACCGACGATCGAGAAAATAAAATCGGTATATTGTTCGGGCAGATAGAAGAATTTTTCGCGCGAGGCACCCAGGCCGACGCCCCACCAGCCGCCCGATCCGAGCGCGTAGAGCGATTGCACGATATGGAACCCGTAGTTCAGCGGGTCTTTCCACGGGTTGATAAACGCGAGGATCCGTTCGCGTTGGTAGGAATGCGCGAAAATCGAATACACGACGAACGGCGCGGTGGAGAGAATGCCCATCAGCAGGTGCGG
>JAJXXM010000056.1 GCA_021781095.1 bacterium | reverse complement strand
ATCTTTTTCGTTGAGGAGGGTGATGTAGTAATAGACGTCCTCTTGCTCGGCGAGCATGCGGCGCATGCCGTCCTGGACGATCGTTGCGACTTCGTAGCTAAACGTCGGGTCGTAGGCGACGCAGTTCGGAATGAACGAGGCGTGGACGTGGCTATGCCCGTCTTCGTGTTGGAGCCCCTCGCCGTTGAGCGTGGTTCGCCCCGAGGTGCCGCCGAGCAGAAAACCGCGCGTGCGCGAATCGCCGGCGGCCCACGCGAGATCGCCTATGCGTTGGAAACCGAACATCGAGTAGTAGATGTAGAACGGAATCATCGGCAGGTTGTGGTTGCTATACGCGGTTCCGGCGGCGATCCAGGACGAAAAGGCGCCGGCTTCGCAGATGCCTTCTTGGAGAATCTGGCCGTGCTTATCTTCGCGATACCACATTAATTGTTCGGCATCTTGCGGGTGATAAAGCTGGCCGACCGACGAGTAGATGCCGAGCTGTCGGAACATACCCTCCATGCCGAAGGTGCGCGATTCGTCCGCGACGATCGGCACGACGCGCGGCCCGATTTCGGCGTCGCGAACCAACGTGCTGAGGATGCGTACGAACGCCATCGTCGTCGAGATCTCGCGATCGCCGGTGCTCTGTAATTGCGCATCGAAGGTTTCGAGCGGAGGAACCGTGAGCGCCGTCGATTTGCGCCGCCGTGCGGGCAGGTGCCCCTGTGCGGCCATCCGCTCGCGGAGATAGCGCATCTCCGGAGAGTTCTCGTCGGGCTTATAGAAGGGGATTTCGTCGATCTTTGCGTCGGGGATGGGAATGGAAAAGCGATCGCGGAACGCGCGCATCTCCTCGACGTCCATTTTCTTGGCTTGGTGGGCGATATTCCGCGCTTCGCCCGCCTCGCCCATGCCGTAGCCCTTGATCGTCTTTGCGAGAATCACCGTCGGCGCGCCCTTCTGTGCGAACGCCGAAGCGTATGCGGCGTAGACCTTGAGCGGATCGTGCCCGCCGCGTTGCAGCGCCCAAACCTCGTCGTCGCTCCAGGAGGCGACCATCGCCGCCGTTTCCGGATAACGGCCGAAGAATTGCTCGCGAACGTATTTCCCGTCGCGCGATTTGAACGTTTGGTAATCGCCGTCGACGCACTCCATCATCAGCTGGCGCAGACGCCCGTTGGTATCGGCGGCGAGCAGCGGATCCCATTTGCTGCCCCAAATCACCTTGATGACGTTCCAACCCGCGCCTTTGAAGAAGCGCTCGAGCTCCTGAATGATCTTGCCGTTGCCGCGCACCGGGCCGTCGAGCCGCTGCAGGTTGCAATTGACGACCCAGATGAGGTTATCGAGTTTCTCGCGCCCGGCGAGCGAGATCGCGCCGAGCGATTCGGGCTCGTCCATCTCTCCGTCGCCGAGAAATGCCCAGACTTTCCGGTCGCCGTTATCCTGTAGCTCGCGATCGTGCAGGTAGCGCATGAAGCGCGCCTGGTAGATCGACATGATCGGCCCCAAACCCATGGAGACCGTTGGATACTGCCAGAAATCCGGCATCAACCACGGGTGCGGATAGGACGAGAGCCCATGCCCGTCGACTTCTTGGCGGAAATTCAGGAGCTGCTCTTCGCTGATGCGTCCTTCGAGAAATGCGCGCGCGTAAAAGCCCGGTGCGGAGTGCCCTTGCAAGAAGAGCATGTCGCCGCCGAAATTTTCGGATGGCGCGCGGAAAAAGTGATTGAAGCCGACATCGTAGAGCGTCGCCGCCGAAGCGAAGCTCGCCACGTGGCCGCCGAGTTCGCTGCTGGTTTTATTCGCGCGAACGACGGTCGCCATGGCGTTCCAGCGCACGTAGTGGCGCAGGCGCGCTTCGATATCGCGATCGCCCGGCATCGCGGGCTGCCGTTCCGGCGGGATCGTGTTGACGTACGGGCTCTCGAGGCCGAGCGAAACGTGCGCGCCGCCGGCTTGCGCTTCGGCGACGAGCGTTTCGAGCAGCGCGCGGGCGCGTTCGGGGCCTTCGGCGGCGAGGACGCCGCGAAGCGCCTCGCGCCATTCGAGCGTCTCTTGGGGGTCGGGTTGAGGTGCATGCAGAGCGTCCATGCGCGCGGAGTCACCCCTGCGAGCCGCCATCTCCTGCTGGCGGATCGTGCCAATTCCAGCCTAGGAACGGGCCAATCCTAGAAATTTTCGACCGCGCTCAGGTCGACCCGCTCCTCGCGGAGGACGACGCCGATCGCGCCGAGCAGCAGCACCCCGCCGAGCAGTGCGAGCGCCGGGATCGGTTCGCCGAAGATGGCGAGCGCGAGGGCGCCGGCGATCACCGGCTCGAGCAGGGTCGCGAACGAGACCGCGTTCGGGGTGAAGTGCCGAAGGCTCGCGTTGATCGCGGTGTGCCCAAGGAGTTGCGAGATCAGTGCCATCGCGAGGATGCCCGCCCACGCGCTGCCGTCGTGCAGCGGCGGAGCGGGTTGATGCGCGACGAGCGAGGCGACGACGAGTGTGAGTGCGGCCCAGCTGAAGGTGCGCGTCACGATGGTGCGCGTGGTGAGCGCGGCGCGCACCTCGCGGACGAGGAGCAGGTAGGCGCCGATCGCCATGCTTCCGAGCAATGCGAGCGCATCGCCGAGCAACGCGTGGCCGGGAATCGGTGCGGGCGTGCGGTCGATGCCGACGACGAGCAGCAAGCCGAGCCCGCCGACGATAAACCCGATGGCCGCCAAGCGCGAGAGCGGACGTTTGCACACGAACGCATCGTAGAGCGCGGTCCAGATCGGCGTCGTCGTGACGAGCAACGTCGAAATTGCGACCGAGGTGTATTCGAGCGAGGCGATCCAGAGCGCGAAATGCGCCGCGAGTGCGAGGCCGGCGAAGGCGAGCGTGCGGCTCGCTGCGGCGTTCGGGCGCGCGCTGCGCGGTTGCGGGCGCAGCGCGGCGAGCAACAGCATGACGAGCGCCGCGATGCTCAAACGTGCCGCCGCGACACCGATCGGCGTACCGCCGATCAATGCGTAGCGCGCGAAGATCGCCGCCGCACCGACGGCGATCTGCGCGAAACCGAGAACCAACACCGCACGCGTCATGCGGCGGCGGTTGCGGCTAGAGGCGGCTATTCCTCTTCAGGAGTGCGCGGTGACGTCGCTCGGCTTGAGTTGGATGCGGAACCAGTGCCCCGGGTAGCCCGACTGGTTCCACACTTTGAGGAAGAGTTTGGTCGGTGCTGCGCCGGTCCAGCCGCTGAGAACCCAATTCACGACGATATGTTGTTTTGGGTGCAGGCTCGTCGCCGCAAGAATTTTCGTTCCCGGAACGTTGATGGCATCGGGAGCGCTCTCGCTCATCTGCGAGCCGTCTTTGAGTTCGAAGCCGACTTCCATGTGCGGAACGCCGACGTCGTTGTTGCCGCTGGGATTCTGTTCGGTCGCGGTGATAACGACGTAACCGGGGCCGCTAAAGCCTTGCCCTTCGAGAACGGGAACGCTCGTCGTCGCCGACGATGGATAGGTCTCGATTTTATCGATGCGGAGATTGATCACCCCCGCGCGAAAGTATTTATGCAGCGGCGCATTCTTGATGGCGGCGGCTGCGGGTGCGGAGAGCAACAACGCGATAAGGACCGGTAGCGTAGCGCGTAGCGGGAGAGTTTTCACGGTCACCTATTCCTCTGGTTCGGTGCTAGGGCGACCGCCACGCGGGCGGCGCCGATACGGATAGTATAGGCTCGCTTGCCTTGTCGGGGCAAGGGCGCGGGTGCCGATGTGGCGGCTTGCAAGAGCACTGGTGCGCCGCTATGGATACAGGCGGGAATCTATTTCGTGAGGTTGCCGTCGATTGGGGCTGATGGCTCGGAAAGAAAATTTTCGATATAGTCACGCGTCTCAAGATCGGAGACGTAGAGATAACACCCTTTCATCCCACGGGTTAATAAAACACGGTACGTGTTTTTTATGAGGGCGAGAAAGTTCTGTGGGTGCGCTCGCTTCACGGCGGGATCGCAGGACGCGGCCTTGATACCCTGCCATCCTCCATCGTCCGCGCGGTAGACTAGGTCCTCGCCCCAAATAACGCCGACGTAATCGAATTCAAATCCTTGCGCCGTATAAATGCACCCGACCTGGCCGAATCCATTTGGATCCGTTGCCCAATAGCTCGCTTTAGGAATTCCGGGGGGAAGGCGCCCTGCATCCGGTTTCGCGTTCCATGGTCGTCGATAGCTTCCAATCTTGACGTCGTCTACTAAGTGCCCATCCTTCGGTGCGGACCAGGGCCAGCAAAACCCTGCGGTCATTCGTGCCGACGCCCCCATATCGATGGATGCGCGAAGCGCTCGCTCCATGTCGTCGGGAGATTCAAAGAACCGAAAGTCGAACCCACGTTCTCGGACGGATCTGAATTCCGTCACCGTATCGGTCGCCGAGAGTAAGGCATCGACCCAACGAATATATGGTTCGGAGCCGGCGCAGCGGAATTGTGCGCTCAGGTGCTCTTCGATTATACGCGAGCCGCTGGTTACGGCATGTTCGCGTATGAGCCGAGAAGAACCGACCTCGCCCGGACGCACGACCTGGCGATCATCGATGAAAAAGACGGCCACCTTTGCGGCTTGAATGATCTCTTCGATTTGGGTGCGATCGCTCCGTTTGCTCGAAGGAGTGAAACGACTGTTGCTGCTCTCACGAATACGGTGCGCTTCATCACAAATCACGACGTCGAGCTCCGCCGTACGGTCAGCCGAAAAGCTGTTAAAATAGCGAAAATTGGATCCCGCCCGCTTCCCTAGCGCCATTCGTAGGTTTTCCGTAAACGCCTTAGAACCGGTGGCGTGAGAGACGGTCACGTGCATGCGTAAGAGCTCTGCCATGACGTGGAGCGCTATTACCGATTTTCCGGTTCCCGGACCACCTTGCACTAAGACGACACTACGATCGTTGCTCTTCATGGCACGGCGCACGGCGCTGAGAATTTTCTCATGTGCGACGCGCTGCTCGTCGAGAAGAACG
>JAJXXM010000421.1 GCA_021781095.1 bacterium | reverse complement strand
AATAGCTCGGAAATTTTTTACTACGCACCGCTTGTTTGACACGGGAAGTTCTTCTTTATGTAGCTTTCCCGCCGCGATCGGCTTCGAGCTCAGGCTCGTCATCGCGGTTGGGGATCCGGTTTGGGTGCTCGAACGAGATTCTCGTTCCTGTCGCTCACCAAGTTTCTGGCGCCCATGGCGGCGGGGTCCCACCCGTTCCCATCCCGAACACGGCAGTTAAGCCCGCCAGCGCCGATGATAGTCGGACCGCAGGGTCCCTCGAAAGTAGGACGGTGCCAGATTAGAGTCCCGAAGAGCTCGTAGCGTATCGCTGCGGGCTCTTTGGCATGTCGCACGAGGCTGCAGGTAGGGAGAAAAAGCGCTGGAGGATGCGCCTTGCAGCCGATGGAAAGCGGAAGGGCGCTTGCTTTGTACGCGCTCTTCCCGATCGGAGCTCGATATGTCCCTCGCTCGCCGAATCCGCAGGGTACGCCCCCTCGCGCTTGCGTTTGCGCTCGTAGTGGGCGCGCTGTTTTTGTACCCGCGCTCTTCCGCGGCCGCCGCGGAATCGAACCATGCAATCTGCGAAAATGGGGTGATCGCTGCGAAGCCGGCGTCGCCGACTGCAAACTCCGACGAGGCCCCGGGGAGCGCTCCGATCCGTGCGGTAACCTCGGCGGAGGTGGTCGCTGCTTGCACCGCCGAGATCGACTCGGGGCGCTTTACCGGCGCCGATCTCGCCGCCATCTACAACGATCGCGGGCTCGGCTATCGCGACGGTGGTGCGCCCCATCGCGCGATTGCGGACTATACCGAGGCGCTCGGCCTCAATCCGCGTTCGGTCAGCGCGCTCGTGAACCGGGGCACGGCGTTCGCCGACCTCGGCGAGTATCGCCGCGCACTGGCCGATGTCGACCGCGCGTTGGAGATCGCACCGACGAACGTCAAAGCGCTCTCGAACCGTGGCCTGATCTTCATGGATACGCAACGATACGCGCTCGCACGCGCCGATTTCAACCGAGTCGTCGCGATCGATCCCCACGACGGAAAGGCCTATGGGTTGCGGGGATTCGTCGAGTACATGCAGGGCGATCGTGCGCGGGCACTTCCCGATTTCAATCACGCCATTGCGGCGAACCATCGCGATGCGTTGAGTCTCGGATTGCGCGGTAAGCTCTATGCCGATGAAGGGAAGGACGCGCCGGCGCTCGCAGATCTCGATCGCGCAATCGCCCTGACACCGGGCGACGCGCTCGTTTACGAGTGGCGTGCGCACGTCCGGTACGCTCGCGGTGAGTTCCGGCTCGCCGTCGCCGACGACACCCGCGCGCTCCAGCGGAATCCCAAGCTGGGCTCCGCATTCGACGGTCGCGGTTTCGCCGAGCTCGATCTCGGAGAGCTCGCCGTCGCGAGCGTCGATTTCTCGCGCGCGATCGCGATCGATGCAAGCGATGCGAGCGGCTATGAAGGGCGCGCCGAAGCCGAGAACCTCCAGGGGCATCCGGCGGCAGCATTCACCGATTATGCGGCGGCGATACGCGTGGACCCAAAGAGTCCGTACGGCTATGCGTCGCGTGGGAACCTGTATTTCGAGCGTGGCTCCTATGCCCTTGCCGCGCGCGATCTCGCGCGGGCGATCGCACGGAACGATCGCTCGCCATACGTCGTCCTCTGGCTGCATCTCGCCCGCGTGCACTCGCACGCGAACGATACGAAGGAATTTGCGGCGAATACCGCGCGACTTCACGGCAAGGGCTGGCCGCTGCCCGTCGTCGCGCTCTTCCTCGGGCGAGCGAGACCGGCGGCGACGTTCGCCGCCGCGGCGAGAGCGAGCGCTGCGGGCAAGCCCAACCACGATCTCTGCGAGGCGAATTTTTATATCGGCGAATGGGAACTCGGACGCCGCGCGACCGCGGAGGCAAAGAAGCATCTCTCCGTCGCCGTGCAAAGCTGCCCGCACACATTCATCGAATATTCCGGAGCGAGAGCGGAAGTATCGCGTTTGCCCCGATAGTGCCCTATGGGATTCCCTCTCGCGGCAACCGAAGACGGGAGGGATCATGGAATACGATGGGATGCTCTTCGATCTCTTCGGAACGCTCGTCGACGACGATGGGCGGGCGATCGAGGGTGCGGCGGCGTTACTCGCGCGCCTCGACGGTTCTAAGCGCGCGCTGGTGACGTCGTGCGGGCGCGGCTTGGCGCTCGGCCTCATTCGTCATGCGGGGATTCCCACGTTCGACGTGATCGTCACCTCCGACGACGTCCGCGCCAACAAACCGGCGCCCGACGGATATCTTGCCGCCGCGCGTTTGCTCGAACTTCCACCCGAGCGTTGCGTGGTCGTCGAGGATTCACCGCAAGGGATCGCGGCGGGACGCGCCGCCGGAATGGACGTAGTCGCCATGCTGCGTGGGCGCGAGGCCGGCTTTGCGAACGCGGCGACGATGACGTTTTCCTCGCTCCTTCGTTTGAGCGAGGCATTGCGGATCGGTCCCGACGGTCGCGTGCGACTGTAGGGACCGATCCGCGGCGATGCTACGGCGTCGCGATTGGGCGAGGAGCGGGCGGAGCTTTTCGCTGCGCGCGCATCTCTGCGAGGCGTTGCCGGACTGCCGCGCGTTGCTGCGGCGTCAGGACGGCCATGATGCGAGCGCGGAGCGCTTTCATCTGGGCTCGGGTCGGGCGCGTTCCGGGAGCGAGCGAACTGCGGAACGATTGACGAATGCTGCGTATTTGCTGGTGCTGGGCCGGGGTAAGGTGTGCGGCGCGCATCGCACGGGCGATCGGCGGCCGATGGTGGGGATGGTGATAGCCCGGTGTGCTCTGCGCGGCACTCGAGATGCCGATGCCGGCGAAGGTCATGCCGGCGATGATGGCGGCGCCGAGGGCGCCTTTCAGGGTGAGGGATTTCATATCCCTATCCTAACCGCGGATCCTGGAGAGGACCCGAGGAGAGGATGAGCGTTCGATGAGCGTTCGATGAAAAAGTCGTTAACGGGGAGCGCGAATGGCAATCGCGAGGACCTCGGGCGACGCGTGCGCCTCGAAGCGTCGGAAGTTCTCTTCGAAAAGCGTTGCGAGTTTGCTCGCCTGGAGATCGTACGCCGCAGGGTCGCTCCATGCATTGCGCGGGTCGAGTACCTCGTTCGGAACGCCGGGAACTTCGTGCGGTACGTGGAGCCCGAAAAACGGTTCGCGCGAAAAACGTGCCGGGATGCGTCCTTCGATCGCCGCGTTGACCATCGCCCGCGTATGGGCGATCGCCATGCGTTTGCCGACGCCGTAGGGGCCGCCGCTCCATCCGGTATTCACCAGCCAACACGTGACCTGATGGTGGGCGATTTTACGGCCGAGTAGCGAGGCGTAGACGGTCGGGCGGTGCACCATAAACGGCGCACCGAAGCAGGTGGAGAAGGTCGCGCTTGGTTCGGTAACGCCGCGCTCGGTCCCGGCGATCTTCGCGGTATAGCCCGAAAGAAAATGATACATCGCTTGATCGGCGCTCAGCATGCTGATCGGCGGGAGAACGCCGAAGGCATCGGCGGTCAGCATGACGATCGTCTGCGGATGGCCGCCCTGGCTTCCCGGCACGATGTTGGGGATATATTCGAGTGGATACGCCGCGCGAGTGTTCTCGGTTTTCGCTTCGGAATCGACATCGAGCGCCCGCGTGCGCTCGTCGTAGGCGACGTTTTCGAGAACCGTCGCAAAGCGATGCGTCGCGGCCCAGATCTCCGGCTCCGCGCTGGCGGAGAGTCGGATGACCTTTGCGTAACAGCCGCCTTCGAAATTAAAGACGCCATCGTCGGACCAGCCGTGCTCGTCGTCGCCGATGAGCGGGCGGTTCGGATCGGAGGAGAGCGTCGTCTTTCCGGTTCCCGAGAGCCCGAAAAAGATCGCGGTATCGCCGAGGCGCCCGACGTTCGCCGAGCAGTGCATCGGTAATGTCGATCTCAGCGGAAGGAGATAGTTCATCACCGTAAAGATGGATTTCTTAATCTCGCCCGCGTATTTCGTTCCGCCGATCAGAATGATGCGACGTTGGAAGTTCACCAGCACGAAGGTGCTGCTGCGCGTTCCGTCGCGTTTGGGGTCGGCTTCGAACGTCGCCGCATCGACGACCGTAAACTCCGGGACGAATGCGGGATCGGGGCGCTCGGGCGTGATGAAGAGATGGCGCGCGAAGAGGCTGTGCCAGGCAAATTCGGTATAGACGCGCACGGGAACGCGATAGCGTTCGTCCGCCCCGACGTAGCAATCGAGGCTATAGAGATCGCGCTGCGCGAGATACGCGGCGACCCGCTCGAAGAGTGCGTCGAAGATCTCCGGAGCGATCCCTTGGTTGGCGTCGCTCCAGTCGATATGTTTTTCGCTCTCCGGTTCGCGCACGAAGAACTTATCTTTCGGCGAGCGACCGGTATGGGGGCGCGTATCGACGATGACTTGCCCATCGCCGCCAAGGACACCCTCGCCGCGCCGAACGATATGCTCGACGAGCTCGGCGGCGGTGAGGTTGTCGTACTGGGCTTTGCCCTTAAGACGTTCGGATACGGTGAGAATGGCTGCTACCCCCTGCGTCAATGGATCTCTTCGGTTCATTTCTCGGGTTTTGCGGTCGTGCCTGCAGGCCGTCGGAGGGGCCGAGTCGCAGGAATCCCTATGAGTTCACGTACGATTGCACTCGCCGCGTTCCTCGCGGCCCTGTTTGTTGCGCCCGCCGCCGCGGCCCTCCCCTTTCACGTCGGATCGCTGCCCGCAGGGCCGCTCGATGCGATCACCGACGTCGCCGGCGTGCGCGTCGCCAATCTGACCATCGAGCGCGGAAGCTCGATTCGCACCGGCGCGACGGCGATTCTCCCCGACGCCGACCCCTGGGACCGAAAGGTTGCTGCCGCCTTTCTCCGTTTCAACGGCAACGGCGAGATGACCGGAACGCATTGGATCGACGAGTCGGGATATCTCGAGGAGCCGATCGTACTGACCGACACCCTCGATATCGGTCTCGCCGACGACGGCGTC
>JAJXXM010000070.1 GCA_021781095.1 bacterium | reverse complement strand
ACCCTCCCCCGAAACTTTTTCGGCGTAGCCGAGTTATATAGATTGGCAATCAACTGCCATGACTGCTAACAAGGAGAAGAATCACCATGAGCGATCTCACCACCATCGAGCGCCCCACCCTCCGTCCGGGGCTGCGCAGCGCCCTCGACCTGCTGAACTGGGATCCGTTCCGCGGCCTCGTCGGGAACCTTCCGCAGGGCCCGTCCTTTGAGGTCGAGCGCAACGACCAGGGCTACCAACTCGAACTCCCGGTTCCGGGCTTCAGCCCCGAACAGATCGAGGCGACCGTCAACGACGGCATCCTCAACGTCGTCGGAAAGAACGAGCGCCGGAATTTCACCCGCACGATCTCGTTGCCCGACGAGATCGATAGCGACCGCATCGAGGCGAGCGTCGAGCACGGCATGCTGACGTTGAAACTGCCGCTGCACCCGAAGGCGCAGCCGAAGAAGATCGCCGTCCGCGGCTAAGCGCGGTCGATTCGAAAATGCGCGTCGCTCGCCCCGACAAGGGGGAGCGGCGCGCAGCGGGGGCCAAGGCTGCGCGCTGTAATGGCGCGCATGCAACTTCCCGACGATCTCGAAGCGCTCGAAGCGCAGAGCATCTTCATCCTCCGCGAAGCCCTTGCGCGTATCGACAACGTAGCGATGCTGTGGTCGATCGGAAAAGATAGCACCGCACTGCTCTGGATGGTGCGCAAAGCCTTTCTCGGTGAAGTGCCGTTTCCGTTGGTGCTGCTCGATACGGGCATGGAATTCGCGGAGGTCTATGCGTTCCGCGATCGCCTCGTGCGCGAGTGGCGGCTTCCGGTGCTCAACGAGCCCTGCCCCCCCGAGAGCAGCGTCGACCCCGCGCTGCCGCCGGCAGCGCGCCACGCGGCGCGCAAAACCGCCGGCCTGCGCGCGCTGCTCGAACGCGAACGCTACGGCGCGGTGATTCTCGGCATTCGCCGCGACGAACAAGCGATACGCGCGAAAGAGCGCATTTTTAGCCCGCGCAACGTCGACGGATCGTGGGATCCGCAGCGACAGCCGCCGGAGTTGTGGGATTATTACGCAACCGAGGTTCCCGACGGCGCGCACGTGCGCGTGCATCCGCTGCTGCATTGGACCGAGCGCGATATCTGGCGCTACACCCAGGCCGAAGCGATTCCGTTCGTTCCGCTCTATCTCGCGCGCAACGGGAAACGCTACCGATCGCTCGGCGAGAGCAACATTACCTTTCCGATCGAGAGCGATGCCGACTCGCTTGAGAAAATTATTGCAGAGTTAGCGACGACGCGCGAACCGGAGCGCGCCGGGCGAGCGATGGACGCCGAGAGCGAGGACGCCTTCGAACGCTTGCGCGCCGGGGGGTACATGTGAGCGCGCTACGCGTCGTGATGTTCGGCGATGTCGATGCCGGAAAATCGACGATCCTCGGGCGCTTGATGCTCGACTGCGGCTACGTCCCGCAAGCAAAGATCGATGAAATGGAGCGCTCGAGCGAACGACGCGGCGTACCGATCGAGTATTCTTTCTTGCTCGATGCGTTTCAGATCGAACGCGACCAAGCGATCACGCTCGATAGTTCGCGCATTTGGTTGAAGACACCGAATCGTGAGATCGTTTTCGTCGATGCGCCCGGGCACCGCGAACTGATTCGCAATCTCGTCAGCGGGGCATCGGAGGTCGATGCTGCGGTGCTCGTCATCTCCGCCGAAGAAGGCATCACCGCGCAGACGCGCCGACAGGCGCTTTTTTTGCAGTGGTTCGGCTTCACGTCGGTCATCGTGGCGATCAACAAACTCGATCTCTCCGCCGAACCGCAACGACGCTTTGAAGAGCGCGCAGCCGAGGCCGATGCGTTTTTGCGCGAACTCGGAATTGCACCGATCGCAATCGTTCCGGTCGCTGCACGCGCAGGGGCGAATCTCGCGCGCCCCGGCCCCGCCACGGCATGGTGGAGCGGCCGCACGCTGCTTACCGAGATCGAAGCGCTCGAAGTGCGCAGCAGCGATCCGGCGGCACCGCTGCGCATCGTCGTCCAGGATATCTACCGCCGCGGTTCAACGCGCTGGATCGTCGGACGCGTCGACTGCGGACGCGTCGCCCGCGGCGATGCGCTCACGTTCTGGCCGCTGCGAACGAGCGCGCGCGTCGCGCGCATTCTGCGCTGGCCCGACGAGGTGGAGAGCGCTTCGGCGGGCGCGGCGGTCGCGTTAGAGCTTGACGAACGCATCTTCGTCGATCGCGGCGCAGTCGCGACGCACGACGATTGCAGCCCGACGGTCGGGCACGCGCTCTCCGCGGCGCTGCTCTGGCTCGGCGAGCGCCCCGCGCGCGCCGGAATGAATCTGCGCATGCGTTTGGGGACCCGCGAGATCGCGGTAACGATCGCACGCGTCGAAGAGACGTTCGATCCGGAGGACGGACGCGGTCGCCCCGCAGAGGAGGTCGCCGCCGGCGATGTTGCCGCGGTAACGCTGGTCGCGCGCGAAACGATCGCCGCCGATCCCGCGCTTGCTGCATCGAGTATCTCGCGCTTCGTTCTGCTCGACGAGGGGCGCATCGTCGCGGGCGGAAAAGTTCGCGCACTCGCTTCGGCTGCACGCGGCGAAGGCGCAACGAACGTCGTCGCCGCGCACTCCAACGTCGGGCGCGAGGAGCGCGGCGCGCGCAACGGACACCGCGGGTACGTGTTCTGGCTCACCGGGCTGCCGAGTGCAGGGAAATCGACGATCGCGATGCGCGTCGAGCGCATGTTGTTCGACCGCGGGCGGCACGTGTACGTTCTCGACGGCGATACGCTGCGCACGACGCTCAATGTCGACCTTGGTTTCAGCGAAGAGGAGCGCCGCGAGAACGTTCGCCGCACCGCTGCGCTCGCGGGAATTCTCGCCGACGCCGGCACGGCAGTAATCACCGCGCTGATCTCGCCGTACGCCGCCGACCGCGAGCGCGCGCGGGAGGCATGTGCCGCGGGATTTGCGGAGATTTACGTGGATTGCGATCTCGCGACCGCCGAACAACGCGATGTAAAAGGGCACTATCGCCGCGCGCGCGCCGGCGAGCTCGAGCGCTTCACCGGCGTTTCGTCACCATACGAAATCCCCGAACGCCCCGAACTCGTTCTCACGACGACCGGCGAGAGCGTCGAAGCATCGGCCGCGCGCCTCTTCGAGTTCATCGAACGCACGATCGCGTCCGCCGAGTAGTGTTTGTCACGCCGAGTATCTGCCGCGCTGGAGTATAAACGATGACGCCTCGAATTCCGGCATCCGGCCGCAGGGGGCCCATGCCCCCAGGATGCGTGGTTGGTGGTTTATCCAACCTCCAAACGATCTTGCAGCCGCTCTCTATCCTACGAGGGCGACCCGCCAATACTCACGCGCTGGGACGCGATCTTATCGTCGTTGCGTTATGCACAATCGCCATCCTAACGCTCGTTGATTGTTCCCGGAGTAGGGCTACGCAAGGAGCCTTGACTCACATAGCTGGCCTGCGGCTACCCCACGCCAGTCCAGCGCACCTTCGCCAACCGTCCACGGCAGTGGATGTCGTCACCAAGAAGGGTCTGTGGTACTTTCAACATCCGAAGGAACGCGCTTCCGCTCTAATGTTATGCGATCGCGATTTTCAACGTTTTCCCGATTCGAAAACCTTCGAAAAACGACACCCCAATTGCGACAACGTTGTACAGGTTCAAGCGCTTGCATACGAGAGGGATTCTCATCTGCGAAGAAACACGCGAGCGGAATGCGCCTCATTCCGATACCAACGCACTTTTCACAGCGAGTGCCGAGCTGTCTTCCTTGCCGACCAACTAGAAAAACTTTTCCCTCATGATAATCGGTAAGCGGACAGCGACGATATCGCAATCCGCTCACCTTATTCCGTTATCGCGAATCGAGATTTCGAATCGGATCAGGTTTACAGATCATATTCGAGGACATGTTCGTTCTGGCTTCACGATCGCGGCCGATTTCTCAGATATCAAAGGTTAGTAGCATGGAGCGGGGGTCGGGCGATGGATAGGAGGGGCTGGGGTAGGCCGTGG
The DNA here is from genome assembly GCA_021781095.1 of bacterium. The sequence continues at coordinate 972 of JAJXXM010000070.1, read as the reverse complement.
CTGCGGAGCCGGATCCGTGACTAGCCAAACTGAGTCAGGGGTCGTAACCGACTGACCCATTTTGCACAGTAACTCAATATGGCCATCAATGGCCTCTCGAACATTGCGAGCTGCTTCGTCGCGCGTCTTTCCTCCCTGCCTGCTTCAAGATCGAATTGGGAGTTGCTGATGGTACGTCGTCGCTCAGAACATGTGGCCATCGCTTCAATTGTTTCTCGTATTCGATCGCCTCAAGGGCGTTATAATACGTAGCACTCAACAACAGCGATAACGGCCGTCGCCGGAACGTAGAACAACCTGGGTCGATTCCTATCGCATGTTCGGCGACTCGTCGCTCGATATTTCCGGTGGCGTTAGTGCCTGCGCGTCAGCGATATTCGATGCCGTTGATGACGACGAAACCCGGCGTACTCCACGAGCTATGCGTGCCGGTGATGCGATGCGTCCAATCGATGCCGTCGAAGCCGTCACGGTCGCGGAAAAACCGCCCTTGCACTTCCACCTTGTCGTTGACGTGGATCAGGAGCGGGCCGAGCACGCTTTCGTCGGCGATGACGCGCGCAACAACGTGCGGCGCGATGCGAACGTAGAACCAACGATGGAGCCCGCTGCGCGTTCGGCGCACCGCACGAACGCGCACGACCGAGCCGCAGATCGTTACTTCGGTGCGTGCGTGCGAAATTTTCCGCGCCGCGAGATAGCCCGCGTTATCGCAGAGTCCGCTTTTGCCGTTGCCGATGTGCCCCGAGCACGCGCTTATCGTCACAACGACGACGATCGCGGCGAGCGACCGAGCAACGAGGGAGCGATCGAAGAACATATATACCGCTTCTGCGATACCTCACTGTGCCCCTCGAAACGCCCACTTCGTGGGCTTCCATGAGAAGGCCGGTGTTGTCAAGTGGTTCCTTCGTCGTACTTCTTTGTTTTTTCGTTCTAGGTCTCCGCTCGTGAGCTTCCGTGATGACGCCG
>JAJXXM010000361.1 GCA_021781095.1 bacterium | reverse complement strand
CGTGACTGCCTGCCTTCACGGTAATGCTCGCGAGGTTTCCGCCGACTAAGGCGGGGATCGTCTCCATGTGCGGGTGCATCACGGTTCCGTTTTCGGGGAGCTTCACGACGAAGGTCGTCGGTTCGAGTTTTAAGGTTTTAACGGCTAGGGAGTTGCTCGTGTGCGGACGAAACGCGAGCACCAGCCCGACGAGGACGATCGCGACCATTGCGGCGATGACGATGATCCGGGCGTTCTTATTCATGTGGCTCCTTAGTGAAGATCGGCGACGGCGTTCGTCGGTGAAAAAATACCCATGGAGGTGCGCAAACGCACGAGTGCGTCGACGTAAGAGACGCGGGCGGATATAAGGTCATTTTGCGCGGAGATCGAGGTTTGCTGAGCTTGGACGACATCGGATAGCGCGGCAACACCGGCGCGGTACTGAAGCTGCTTGATATGCGCGCTCTCGATACCGAGGCGAGCTTCTTGCTTGGCAAAGCCCACCTGTGCGATCGCCGCTTTTGCGGCGCGATATGCGCTGCGAACATCGTTGAGAGCGACGAGTTTCGCATTAACGAGGGAAAGTTCGGCGCTCTTGACCGCAGCATCGTAGTTGACGCGAGATAGGCGACGGGCGCCGTAATCGACGAGCGGAAGATTGAAACTCGATACTGCCTGAATCTGCCAGAATCCGGGCGTGCCGCGCGGGACAAGAATTTTGAATGGGATTTTCCCGGCGGCATATTCGTTGTCGAGTTGCTGTTGCGTGAAAACGGCGTTCGTCGGAGAAAATTGATTGCCGACCGCGGCGGAGAGCTGAATCTGCGGGAAAAGTTGCGGCAGCCAGCTCTTGCGGTTGAGGTGAGCGACGCGAAGGGCATCGCGTGCGCTTGCGATGTCGGCTCGGTTTGCCAAGGCGATCTGTTCGATTTTTTTCAGCGACATGTGCGGCAGCGGCGGCATTGCGAGTTGCTTCGGCAGCGCAAAGGGTGTCCCAAGCGGAGCGCCGATGCTCTGGCAGAGCGAGTCGAGCGCGTTGGCGACGTTCGCGCGTGCGGCGACGAGTGTCGATTCGCTGCGCGCGACGGCGACGCGTGCCGAAAGAACGTCGACGCCCGCTGCGACCCCGGCGCGCGCTTTCACGCGAGCATTTTGAAGCAGGAGTCGCTGATAGCGAAGGTCTCCTCGATCGACGTTGACGATTTCGTTATCCTGGACCACGGCGTTATATGCACTGGTCACCGATGTTGCCACTTGCGCCCGCGCGTTACGCAGGTTCGCCTTCGCTTGCTCGAGGTTTGCTTTGGAAACAGCGAGCTGGATTCCGGCGAGCCCTCCGGTTGTTAACGTATATTGTGCCTGTAGCTGCGCGGTATTTTGGCTGAAGACGCTCTGCTGTTGCGCGCCGATGACCGCATATGCGCCGCCGTAATTCGAACTCTTCGACATCATGTTGTTGAGCGACGCGCCGGCGGTCGGCAAATTTTGCGTCTTTTGCGTTGCAAAAGAAGATCGCGCCGCTGCGACGGCTGCCGCCGATGTGGCGACGGTCGAGCTGTGCGCGAGTGCGTAGGCGACCGCTCCGCGGAGGGTGAGCGGGCGCGGTGCTGCGCCGGCCGGGCCGGCGAAGAGCGTTCCGGCGAGTAGAGCCGGAACCGATATCCAAACGAAAAGTAGGCGACGCATACGTCGCCTACTACGGGTGAGGTGGAAAAAAGTTTCAGCGATGGGCTATGGGGTTGACGATGCACTCGTCGCCGGGGGCGTTCCGCCGGAAGCAACCGGGGGTTGGACGGCAAACCCTGCGGCGAGCAGCGTGGGCAGGATCAATACCGCGAGTGCAGCGATCCAGGCCTTCGGCGCCGCGATTCGGGCGATCCGTTGCATGAGCAGGGAGTTGAGCCAAAGCGCCCAGAGCGAGAACGGGGTGATCGCAGCGAGTAACGTGAGGATCTTGATATTCGCCACCGGGATCACCGCTGCAAGCGAGAGCGAGTTTCTGTAGATATCCATGATGCTCGTAAACGCATCGGGGCCGCGGAGCGCGAGAAAGATGGAACTGATCAGCGCTCCAATCGAGAAAGCGATCGAGACGTTCATGTTCGCGCACCAGAGTTGTTTGAAGGTTGCCTTTCCTCCGAAAATTGCGTTGCAGATCAGGAGGATGACGGTCGCGAGCAAAACGATGACGAGAATACTGATCGGGGAGAAGACCCAAGCGAATGAGGACATCTTCATGCCGATCGCGGCGGCGCTTTGAGCTGTCGCGGCCTGCTGAGGATTGTGCACCGCGGCGATGCGTTGTTCGGTCAGCAAACGTGCAAGGTGTCGCTGGACGGGGGCACTCGCCAACGTCGAGACGATCGTGAGGAGCGAGGAGGCGATGAACGCCCAACCCCAGGTTTGCTTCTCGGCGAGGCGGTCGAAGGCGCTCGCCGGGGCGACGATGGTTTCGTAGAGGCTCGTGAGCCCCGCGTTCTCTTGAGGTGGTGGTGCAGTTGTCATGTCGGCGACTATTGGCGGGAGGTGGGTCGGTTCTTGCCGAGAGGAGCGGATCGCTGAGAAGGCAACCGATCGGGGTCCCCGCTCGCAAGAGGCGTTCAAGGCGCCCCAAGCGCTCTCGTCGCAGCTCCAGAAGGTGCAGGACGAGGATATCCCGCGTCCGTCGTAGCGCGTGCCAAGAATAAAGGCTTTCGGCGCGGGGAACCGCGCTCGCAGCCGGCCCCGGGTGACGCGTGGGGTGGTGGGTGCTGCCGAGCAGGGTCGCGGTGAGTAGCGCGAGCGTGATAGAGTATCGGTAACCCATGGGCGTTCCTCCGCCCGTCATTCCCACGCAAATAGCCGTTGTAAAGGCCCGATTTTGAAAACGCAGAGTATCTCCGTTCCCAAGGCTCCCAAGGAGCCGTTCGTTCGCGTCGTTCCGCTCGGAGGCTGCGGGGAGATCGGCCGAAACATGACGGTGATCGAGACTAACGACGACCTCGTCGTGGTCGACTGCGGGCTGATGTTTCCCGACGAGGAGATGTTCGGCGTCGATATCGTTATCAACGACTTCAGTTACATCCGCGAACGCGTTCACAAACTGCGCGCGGTTTTAGTAACGCACGGGCACGAAGACCATATCGGCGGCATTCCATATTTTTTGCGCGAATTTCCGAACACGCCGATCGTCGGCACGGCGATTACCGGTGCGCTGATCAAAGCAAAATCGCGCGAGCATAAGCTCGGCGAGATGCCGCTGGTTGCCGTTGCGCCCGGCGATCGGGTTCGTTACGGCGAGATCGAAGCTGAATTCGTGCATATCAATCATTCGGTTGCCGGAGCGTGCTCGCTTGCCGTGCGGACGCCGAGCGGAACGATCTTCCACACCGGCGATTTCAAGTTCGATCAGACGCCGATCGATGGCCGACCGGCGGATTTCGCGGCGCTCGCCCGCATCGGTGAGGAAGGCGTGCTCTGCATGCTCGCCGATTCAACGAATGCCGAGCGGCCGGGGCATACGCAGTCCGAGCGTGTCGTCGGCGAAGCATTCACGACGATTTTTTCAAAAGCGACCGGTCGAATTTTGATCGTTTCTTTCGCGTCGAACGTGCCACGCATTCAACAGGCGATCGACCATGCCGAAAAATTCGGCCGAAAAATCGCGTTCCTTGGAAGATCGATGAACAACGTTCTCCACTTTGCTCGCGAGCATGGGCACCTTCGTATTCCGCCGGATATTTTGGTGAAAATCGAAGATGTCGGCAACCTTCGCGCGGACCAAATCGTCGTAATGACGACGGGATCGCAAGGCGAACCAATGAGCGGGCTTACGCGAATGTCGGTGCGCGATCATCCGAAGTTTTCCATCGATTCGGGAGATACGATCGTCATTAGCGCAACCCCGATTCCCGGAAACGAAAAGAGCGTTTACCGAACGATCAACAACCTCTATCGTCTCGGTGCGACGGTCATTCACGGAAACGAGGGCCGAGCCCACGTGTCGGGGCACGCTTCGCAAGAAGAGCTTTTGCTCATGCTCAATTTGATCCGGCCGGAATATTTTATTCCCGTCCACGGCGAGTACCGCATGTTGGTAACGCATGGGAACCTTGCAACGAAAACGGGCGTGCACCCCGAGAGCGTTTTCGTCATCGAAAACGGAGATATCGTCGAATTTACCGCCGAATATGGGGATAAGGTTGGGAAAACCTATGGCGGCATGGTGCTCGTGGACGGCACGGGGCTTGGCGAGATCGGCGAGGCCGTGCTTCGCGACCGCAAGATGCTCTCGAACGATGGGATCGTTACTGCGGTAGTCGCCGTCGACGCGGAGGAGGCGCAAACGATCGGGGTTCCCGACATCGTGACTCGCGGTGCATTTTACGAACCAGAATCGGAAGCCCTCGTCGAACACCTCCGAACGCATTTGAGCGCGATGCTCGCGTCGCTCTCCAGCGACGCTTTACGCGATACTAATTCGGTACGCGAACACGTTCGTGCAACGTTGGCGAAGGAAATTTTTTCGCGAACGCGTCGTCGGCCGGTAATCGTGCCGATCGTTATCGAGGCGTAGTCTCCCGCCGTTGGGGATACTTCTTGCGCTAGCTGCAGCAGCGGCGTACGGCAGTGCCGATTTCCTCGGCGGAATGGCCGCCCGCAAGGCGGCGCTGCTCGCCGTCACGCTTGCAGCGCAGGCGGTCGGGCTGCTCGTGATCCTCGTCGCGCTGGCGCTGCATCCGGAAGCGTTCTCGCTCGCAACGCTGGAGTGGGGAGCGCTCGCCGGCCTTGCCGGGGCCGCCGGCATTGCGCTGCTCTACCATGCGCTCTCCATCGGGCGCATGGGAGTGGTGTCGCCGGTAACGGCTTTACTAGCCGCGGCGGTGCCGGTGATCTTCGGCATCGTGACCGGCGAGCGTCCTTCTCCACTTGCCTATGCAGGCCTGGCGTTGGCGGCGGCGGCGATCCTCGCGATTTCGGCATCATTTGAGAGCGAGGGGAAGCGCGAGTTTAACACCGCGGGCTTGCGCGAAGCGCTGCTTGCGGGGATCGCCTTCGGTATTTTT
>JAJXXM010000200.1 GCA_021781095.1 bacterium | reverse complement strand
GGACCGCCTCGACGGCGCCGGCGACCGTCCCGGAGTAGTTCACATCGTCGGCGAGGTTGGGGCCGTCGTTGATGCCGCTGACGACGAGATCGGGGCGCTCGCCGCAGAGCTCGCCGATACCGATCACCGCGCAATCCGCCGGCGTCCCGGTACAGGCGTAGGCACGGATGCCCTCGATATCGTGGTACGGCGTGACGCCGACGGAATCACCGGTCGTGATCGCGTGGCTCACGCCGCTGCGGTTGCCGTCGGGGCCGACGACGACGATCCGGGCGATCTCCGCGAGCGCGAGCGCGAGCGCGTGCAAGCCGGGCGAAGCGATTCCATCGTCGTTGGTGAGCAAGATCGTCGGGGTACGCATCGTGGCGCGCTTCGAGCGCACTCGCGCCCCTGCCTGCAGGCGATTTGCGCGCGCGCAGACAACAGTGCGCGCCGTGCCGTCATCTACCACCGCGTCGTCGCCTTCGAAACCGACGTTACTGTCGCGCCTCGATTCGCTCGCATGGTCGCCGATGCACACGCGTATCGCCGTCGCGCTCGGCATCGCGTGGGTGCTCGACGGTTTCGAGACGGCGATCGTGGGCCCGGTGCTCTCGAGTATCGCTTCACACCTGCACTTTAGCGCGAGTTTGGCGGCGTGGGTCAACCCCATCTATACCATCGGCATGCTCGTCGGCGCGTTGGTCTTCGGCGAGCTCGCCGATCGTCTCGGGCGCAAGCGCCTCTTTATGGTGACGCTCGCGATCTACGCCGTGGCGACGATCCTTACCGGGTTTTCGTGGAATTATCTCTCGCTCGCATTTTTTCGCTTCCTCACCGGTATCGGCATCGGCGGCGAATTTTCTGCGATCAATTGCGCGATCGACGAATTCGTTCCGGCGCGCTTTCGCGGCCGCACCGACGGACTAATCAACGCTTCTTGGAATATCGGGGCGATCGCCGCCTCGAGCATCGCCCTCTACGCGCTCGGAAACGTCGGCGGTGCGACCTGGAGGCTCGTGTTTTGGTTCGGAGCGCTTTTGGCGATCGGGGTGTTGATCGTGCGCCGATTCGTCCCGGAGTCGCCTCGCTGGTTACTCGCGCGCGGTCGCGTCGCCGAGGCGCGCGAGATCGTTGCGGTCGTCGAAGCCGCGAGCGGCGCCGCGACCGTCGTCGACCCCGACCTGCCGATCGAATTTACGCCGTTGCTTCCGGCGACGGGTTATTTCGGACAGATCGCGGAGCTCTTCCGCGCGACGCCACGTCGGTTATTGTTTGCATTCGTCGTCAATCTCGCGCAGGTGATGCCGTATTACGGCATTCTCGCCATCGCCGGCATCGCGATCTTCCCCGCCGTCGGCATGCACGGACAAGAGATACCGCTCCTCTATTTGTTGGGCGCATTCTGCGGCCTGAGCGGTCAGGTGGTCTCCTCGCTGCTAATGGATCGTTGGGGGCGTCGCCCCACCATGCTGCTCGGCTTCACGCTGGCGGCGCTGGGATCGCTCGCACTCGCCCTCGGGCTCGGCAGTACCGCGACCTTCGTTGCCGCCTTCGCGGTATTCAGCACCTTCAGCGCGTGGGTCGGTTCGGGCGCGTACGTGATTACGAGCGAACTCTTTCCGACGCACCTGCGAGCGACCGGTATCGGCCTCTCGGTCGCGGTGGGGCGCGTCGGAGCGATCGCCGCACCGTTGGCGTTCTACGCGCTCTTCGCGCGTGCGGGCGTCGCCCCGGTCTTTGTGGCGATGGCGGCGATCTTTGCCGTCGGCTCGATCGCGCTGCTCTGGTGGCTGCGCTACGGCGTCGAAGGCCGAAATCGCTCGCTCGAAGCGATGTTGGTCGACGGCGTATTATAGAGCGAGCATGACGAACGAGGAATTGCCGGCTACCTACGATCCGCAACGCGTCGAAGCGTCGCGCTATGCGTGGTGGGAAGAGAAGGGCCTTTTTCATGAGGAGCCCGACCCCGCGCGCCCGCCGTTCGTTATCGCGATGCCGCCGCCCAACGTTACCGGTCGGGCTCACCTCGGTCACGGCTCGACCTATACGCCGATGGATATTCTCACGCGGTATCATCGCATGCTCGGCGACAACGCCGATTGGCTACCCGGCACCGATCATGCGGCGATCGCTACGGAATCGGTCCTCGTGCGCGAGTTGGCAAAGAACGGCGAGAGTCGCGAGTCGCTCGGGCGCCCGAAGTATCTCGAGCGCGCGTGGGCGTGGGCGAACGAGTACGGCGGAACGATCGAGGGACAGTTTCGCACGTTGGGCTTCGGCCCCGATTGGGAACGTTCGCGCTTCACCATGGATGAAGGGCTCTCCGCAGCGGTCTGCGACGCCTTCGTGCGCCTCTATCGCGAAGGACTCATCTATCGGGGGAAGCGGTTAATTCACTGGGATCCCAAATCGCAGACGACGCTCTCCGATGCAGAGATCGATCGCGAAGAATGCGATGCGACGCTCTGGTTCGTTCGCTATCGCGGCGTCGACGGAGGGGAGGGCATCGTCGTTGCGACGACGCGCCCCGAAACGATGCTCGGCGACGTGGCGATTGCGGTCCATCCCAACGACGAACGCTATGGCGCACTCATCGGCTCGCAGGTCGTTATGCCGTTGACCGGCCGTGCGATACCGGTGATCGCCGACGACGCCGTCGATCCGAGTTTTGGGACCGGGGCGGTGAAGGTCACGCCGGCGAACGATGCCGTCGATTACGAAATCGGTCGTCGTCACGATTTGCCGATGCCCTCGATTTTCGATCTTCACGCGCGCATCAGCGGTGCGGAGATCGAGGTCGGGCCCTACGACGGGCTCGATCGCTACGTCGCGCGCGACCGCATTCTCGCCGACCTTCGCGCGTCGGGCGCGTTGCTGGAAGAGCGCGCGCATCGGATGGCGATCGCTCGAAGCGAACGCAGCGGCGAGGTCGTCGAGCCGATGCTCTCGCTGCAATGGTTCGTGCGGATGGAGTCGCTGGCGAAGCCCGCATTGGCCGCGTACCGCGAAGGACGGCTCCGATTCGTTCCGGAGCGCTACGGGCGCACGTACGAGCAATGGCTCGAGCAGATTCGCGATTGGAATATTTCGCGACAGGTGTGGTGGGGGCACCAACTCCCGGTCTGGTATACGCCCGACGGCTCGATCGTCGTCGCGCACGATGAAGAGGAGGCGCGGGCGATCGCGCAACGCGATCACGCAGGCGCCTCGCTAACGCGAGATCCCGACACCCTCGACACCTGGTTTAGCAGCGCGCTCTGGCCTTTCTCGATTCTCGGTTGGCCGGCTTCGACACCCGAACTCGAGCACTGGTATCCCACCAGTGTGTTGATTACCGGCGGCGAGATTATCTTTCTATGGGTGGCGCGTATGGTCATGATGGGGCTTCACCTCCTCGACCGTTTGCCGTTCCCCACGGTCTTCGTCACGCCGTTGGTCTTCGACGCACAGGGCCGGAAGATGAGTAAGTCGCTCGGGAATGCGATCGACCCGATGGACTTAGTCGTGAAATACGGCGCCGACGCGTTTCGCGTCGGCATCTTGCGCCAGATGCGGCTCGAAGGACAAGAGATTCGTTTTCAAGAGTCGCGTTGCGAAGAGGCGCGGAATTTCAACAGCAAGATTTGGAATGCGTTGCGGTACGCTCGCGCGCTTCCCGAGGGGCTTCCGGGGGCGATGCAGTTGCCGCTGCCGGCCGAGCGGACGCTCGCCGATCGCTGGATCGTGGCGCGTTTGCGAGCGACCATCGAGCGGACCAGCGCGCTCTTCGATGGTTTCGATTTCGGGAACGCGGTCGAGACGCTCTGGCGCTTCGTGTGGTACGAACTCTGCGATTGGTATATCGAGGCGACGAAGATGCCCGAGGCGCGCGCGACGCGGGCGTCGGTCCTCTCGTACGTGCTCAACGCGTCGATGCGCCTCTTGCACCCGATCGCGCCGTTCATCACCGAAGAGGTGTGGCAGTCGCTCCCGCACGACGGCGAGAGTATCGTCACCGCGGCCTGGCCCGATGCCTTCGAATGCGCCGAAGATGCGCGCGCCGTCGCGGAATTCGAGGCGTTCCAGCGATGCATCGAACGCATTCGCAACGATCGGGTCGCCTACGGCCTCGCTCCACGCGCGCCGATGAACCTCCGGATTCCGGCGAATCTTCCCGAAGAGCTCCGCGCGTTGGTGCTGCACTTCGGCGTCGCGACGGGTCTCGAAAGCGAGGCTGCGGGCGGGGATGCGATCGCGGCGCTCGATGCGGTGAGCGTCGAGGCTCCACGCGAACAAATGACCGAACGCTACCGACGGGAGGTCGAACGATTGCTCGCCGAGGTCGCCCGCTCGGAGAAGAAGTTGGCAAACGAGGCGTTTGTGGCGCGAGCGGCCGCCGAGGTCGTCGGTGCCGAACGAGCGAAACTCGATGGATATCGTAACGATCTACGGCGGGCGCGCGAGGCGCTCTCCGCGATGGAGGCAGGCAAATGAGTGCACGCAGTCGACGGCTCGTCGGGGCCGAGGAGATCGAACGGATAATCGCGCGGCTCGCGCACGAGATTTTAGAGCCGGAGGACGCGCGAAAGGGGATCGAACTCTTCGGAATCCGTCGCGGCGGCGAGGCGCTCGCGCAGCGGCTCGCGGCGCATATCGAACGCATCAGCGGCGTCGCACCCACGTTGGGCTATCTCAACGTCAATCTCTATCGCGACGATAACGTCGTGCACGCACTTCCGGAGTCGCAGATCCCCGACGCGGTCGACGGCCGGTCGTTGGTGATCGTCGACGACGTGCTCTTTACGGGACGAACGGTTCGCAGCGCTCTCGACGCGTTGATCGATCTCGGTCGGCCTTCGGCGATTCGCCTTTGCGTCCTCGTCGATCGCGGCCTTCGCGAGTTACCGGTCCAAGGCGATTACGTCGGACGTCGCATTCCCACGAGCCGTCGCGAGCGCGTGGTCGTGACCTTACATCCGACGCCCGCCGCGACCGACGAGGTCTTGCTCGTTGACGACGACGCGTAGCCTGCTCGATATCGACGACCTCACTAACGAGGAAGTCGATGCAATGTTTTCGCTCGCGCACGAATTCGCGCAG
>JAJXXM010000227.1 GCA_021781095.1 bacterium | reverse complement strand
GCGGGATCGTATCGCCGTAAAATTCTTCGTAGGCGAGCCCGAAAAACAGGGCGAGACCGAGCACGAGGCCCAGATGTAGCGCCAGCCAGCCGTCGGAGAATGAGGTCAACGAAACGGGCATTCGGAACAAGTGCGCTCCCGTACCCGGCGCACCCTCTTGTTTTTTCTCAACAAACCTGATAACGTTGCCGCCATGTTCGCACCGGCGTATCTTATCGGCAGCTATCAATACCGTTCCGCATCGGAATCGGTCGAGCCGCCTATACCCGTCGAACCCTAACAGCCCGCACAGACGAGTACAGCCGCCTCACCGATCTACCGGTGAGGCGGCTTTCTTTTTTCACCCATCACCACCGAACGAGGACACGATGATGAGAACGCTCCCCCCGATCGAATGCTTCCGCAACGAAGTCGAACGCTCGATTCACGCCCACGGCATTCTGCTCGAGAACCCGTATACGCAATGGTTTGCGCTCGGCGAGGCGAGCGACGAACAACTGCGTGCGTTCACGGTGCAGTTCTCCGTCTTCAGCCACCTCTTCGTCGAGGCGCAACTTCGCAAATGCATCAACGCTCCCGATATCGGCGCCTATCGCTCCGGCAAGCAGATTCTTATGAACGAGCTGGGCGTCAGCTTCGGCCGCGACGGCTCGGTCGACGGCGGCACCTTTCGCTTCCATGGAGCGCATTACGAGTGGCTCGTCGATTTCGCCGAGCACCTGGGGTTACAGTGGCACGAACTCGGCAAGCGTCGCTTGGGAACGCCAAGTACGCTTCGCTTCTGCGACGCGCTGACCGAATGGTACGGATCGGAGGATATCTCGACCGCCCTCGGAGCCTCCTACGCGATCGAACACTGGGCGAACGCCGGCTTTTGGAAAGCGCTGATCGCCGGGTTACGAAAAATTCGTGCGCAGCGACGCCCCGATCTACCGCTGGGATTCTGGACGTGGCACGACCAGCTCGAGGAACTGCACGCCCAACATACCGAGGACGAACTCAGCGTCGCCTATTCGCGGAGCTGCTTCATTCCCGATCGCTTCATCGCCGGTGGGCTCGCGATGCTCGATGCCGTCGCAATCTTCTGGGAGGGACTTGCAGCGCAGATACGCGAGGACGAGGGTGAAGGGCTTCGTTACGCCGTCTGAACGAAGCCGGGCGCGCTAACGCCGAAAATAGCGGCGAGGTTTCGGTTGTACCGGAGAGATCGTGGCGGTATTTTTTAGGGCTCGCCACGCCTTCTCCGGGGCAGCCGGGAGCCGATCCATATGGCGCAGGAAGAGCGATATTTGCCAGAGTTGACGATCGCTCAATTGCGCGCCAAATGCCGGCATGCCGGTAAATCGAATACCGTGCTTGAGTTTCCAGTAGGTCACGCCGATCGGATCGTCCTCGACGCCGTGAAGTCCCAACTGCGGGGCGCGCTGGTAGAGTCCCTCCGCAATCGCGCTCGCTTTCCCATCGGCGGCACCGTGACAAACGGCGCAGTCGGCGCCATACAGCTTGATACCCGCAATGAGGTTCGCATCGGTCAACGGGACCGGGCTCGCCCCGGTCGGCGCTTCTCGCCGTAACGTTGCGTGCAAGGAGGTTCGCGCCGCCCAGGCCTCGCCCGGAAGGAGCGGTCCATCGGCATTCGCCGGGATAAGGCCGTTGGCAATCACGATATAGGCGGCCAAGGCGAACCCCGCAACGGTAAAGAGGATTCCGAAAAGAAAACCTTTCATCACCGGGCCATGCATTATACGCGTCGCGCGACTCTCCCGCCGTATCGAGTGGCCACGATGGAGCCAACCTTCTCGAAACGTTCTCACGCGTAAGGCAGAGTTCGAAATGGTGTTTGGAGGATCGCAGTATCGCTTGCTCTGCCCTACGTGCGGGCTTCAAACGATCGATAATGGAAGCGTGACGCGTTGCTCCGCCGAGCACCGCCCCAGTCTCCTTCGTACCGAATACCAGCAGCGCGATTTCGCGATCGACCGATCGACCGAGGGAATGTTGCGCTATCGCGCATGGCTACCGATTCGCGAACCGGTCGAGTCGAATGTTGGAACAGTCATCCTGCAGAGTGCGGCGCTGAACGCGCGCCTACGAACTCCGAACCTCCGTCTAGCATTCAACGGCTTCTGGCCGGAGCGAGGCGCTCGCCTTCCCAGCGGTACCTTTAAAGATCTCGAAGCGGTCGCCATGCTCGCGCGCTTTCCTCGCGATGGCCGCACGCTCGTCGCCGCATCGGCCGGGAATACGGCGGTGGCCTTAGCGAGCGCGGCGAGTACCTACGCGCTTCCAACGACGATCGTCGTTCCCGAATCGGCGCTCCCGCGCATCGCGTTCGCCCGGCCGGTGCACGAGAACGTTCGTTTCATCGTCGTCACCGGCGATGCAATTTACGACGACGCCATCGTGGCGGCACAGGAACTCGGGCTTCGCGACGGATACGTGTTCGAGGGCGGCGCGCGAAACGTGGCGCGACGCGACGGTATCGGCACGACGATGTTGGCGTATATGGAAGCCATCGGCGCGTTGCCGGAATATTTCGTTCAAGCCGTCGGCAGCGGCAGCGGGGCGATCGCCGCGCACGAAGCGGCGCGACGCGCGATTGCCTCCGGCGCATTTGGAGAGCGCTTCCCGCACCTGGTCCTGGTTCAGAACGCACCATTCGCACCGATCTTCCACGCCTGGACGGCGCGCAGCGAATCCGTCGAAGCGGCGCATCGCCCCACATCGGCGCATCTCGCCGGGGCGGAGATCTCGGCCGCCGTGTTGGGCTCGCTCGCGCCGCCCTACGAACCTCAGGGTGGATTACTCGATGCGCTCACCGAGAGCGAGGGTGACGTCACCGCCATCGACAACGCGACCGCGCGCGCAGCCTCGGCGCTCTTCGAGGAACTCGAGGGAATCGATCTCGAGCCGGCGGCGGCGGTCGCACTCGCCGGGCTGATCGAGCGCATCGAAAGCGGGGCGATACCGCGCGAGGCAAGCATCGCGCTCCATATCACCGGCGCCGGGCGGCGCCGCCTCGATCCCGAGCGCCGCATTCCGCCAAAAATCGCAGCTCGAATCGCGCCGAATCGCGCCTGAACTTCGCCCCGAGCAGGCCTCCGCCGACGCGCCTGGGAACGCGGGGCACTTCCATGCAATCTATCGATTTTCGCGACCTCGGCCTTCTTCCGGAGCTCACCGAAACCGTCGCCGCACTCGGCTATGAAGAGCCGACCGCCATCCAACGCGAGGCGATCCCCCCGCTCATCGCCGGGCGCGACGTCCTCGGGCAAGCGGCGACCGGGACCGGCAAAACCGCTGCGTTCGCGCTGCCCCTCCTCCACCGGCTCGGCCGGAGCGGCGACGCCGCTCGGAACGTCCGGGCGCTCGTGCTCGTGCCGACGCGCGAACTCGCGATGCAAGTCGCCGAAGCGGTGCATCGCTACGGCAAACAACTCGGCATCGGCGTGCTGCCGATTTTTGGCGGCCAGTCGATCGGATTGCAGTTACGCACGCTCAAGCGCGGGGTCGACGTCGTCGTCGCGACGCCGGGACGCGCGCTCGATCACCTTCGTCGCGGCTCGCTCGATCTGCGGCACATCGAATTCCTCGTCCTCGACGAGGCGGACGAAATGCTCGACATGGGCTTCGCCGACGAACTCGATGCGATTCTCGAGAACGTTCCCCAGACGCGGCAGAGCGCGCTCTTTTCGGCGACCCTGGCACCGCGCATTCGAACGATCGCCAAACGTCATCTCAAGGATCCCGTCCACGTCACCATCGCGAACGAAGTCGGAGCGCCGGGTGCGATTCCGCGCGTGCGCGAGGTGGTCTACGTCGTACCGAGACCGCACAAAATCGCCGCTCTCGCGCGCGTTCTCGATGCCGAATCGCCGACGTCGGCGATCGTCTTCTGCCGCACGCGGACCGAGGTTGACGAGTTAACGGAAACCTTAGGTGGGCGCGGTTACCAAGCCGAAGCGATTCACGGCGGGCTCTCGCAAGAGCAGCGCGACCGCGTCTTGCGACGCTTCCGCGACGGCCGCTCAGAGCTCTTGATCGCGACCGACGTTGCGGCACGCGGCCTGGATATCGAACACGTCTCGCACGTCGTCAACTACGACGTGCCGTCCTCGCCCGATGCTTACGTCCACCGCATCGGTCGCACCGGCCGCGCCGGGCGCGAAGGGGTGGCGATTACGTTTGCCGAGGCGCGCGAGCAGCGGTTACTGCGCAATATCGAACAGCATACGAAACGCAAGATTAAAATCGAAACCGTTCCGACGGTTCACGATCTGCGCGCACGACGCTTGGAGACGCTGAGCGCAGATCTCAACGCGGCGGTCGGGAGCGGAGAACTCGAACGCTATCGCGTGATCGTGGAATCGCTCGCGCACGAACACGAGGCGCTCGACCTCGCCGCGGCAGCGCTCAAGATGCTCGATCGCAGCCGTGACGTCGACGGCGAAAACGAACAGGACATCCCCTCGGTCGATCTCGGAGCCGGACACGGAGCGAGAAAAGAACGGAAGCCCAGCCGCCCGCGCGCGGACAACGCCGCCATGACGCGCATCTTTATCGGTGTCGGACGCAACGACAACGTGCGCCCCGCCGATCTCGTCGGCGCGATCGCCAACGAAGCGCAGATCGATTCGCGTGAACTCGGCGCGATCGATATCGCCGATCGTTTCTCGCTCGTCGAGATTCCCGAGGCGATCGCCGAACACGTTATCAAGGCGCTGAAGCGGACGACGATTCGCGGAAAGAAAGCCGGGGCGCGCCGCGACCGCGGCCGATAAGGGAGCTCCGCAGCAAGCGAGCGAATCGTTCCTTTAACGGGAGACCCCGTTGAAGGAGGCTCTATGCACGATCCCTCTCTCGACCTCACTGCACGCCTCGCGCGCCTCGAGCGCGAGGTCGCACGCACGCGAGGCATCGCTCTCGGCGCCATCGCCGCCCTCGTCGCAACGCTCGCGATCGGCGCGACGGCAATTCACCCGCCCGCGCCGCTCTCCCATTCCGCACTCACCGTCCGCGATGCGGCCGGGCACGTACGCGCCCGGCTCGATATCGACGGCGTTCACCTCTACGGTGCGGACGGGCACGAACGCGTGCTGCTCGGCATGAATGCCGATGGCGAGCCCGCACTTCACCTCAACGACACGCGCGGCACGACGCGATTCAGCACCTTTCTCGATCCGAAAACGCAGTTTGCGACGACGCGATTCCTTTCGAGCGCATCGAAATCGATCGCCACGCTCTCGGGCGAAGACGAGCCATTCCTCCGCTTCTACGACACGGCCCATTCGTGGCGCGTCTACTTAGGAATATCGACCGGGCACGATGCCATTTTGAATCTCTCGAACGGCTCGGGGCATCTCGCAGCCGAGATGCTCGGCGGTGCGCGACCGCGGTTCACGGTCTATACGGGAAGCGCAGAGAATCTCCGGGGGAGCCTCGGGATCAATACCGCCGGAGACTCCGGGGTCGTGCTCGCCGATGCGACGGGCGTTTCGCGCGTCTTGGTCAGCGGCGACCCCCTGCCATTTCTGAAACTCTTGACGGGCTCAGCGACACAACGGATGTATTTCGGATTATCGACGCAAGGGCACCCGATGATCGATCTTCGCAACCATCTCGGCGGCGACGGGTATGCGTTGACGGTGAACGACGGCGCGTACATGAAGCTCTTCGACGGATCCGCCGTCGAACGCGGGTATTTTGGTCTCTACACCAACGGAACGAGCGGCGTCTCGATCTACAACGCC
The DNA here is from genome assembly GCA_021781095.1 of bacterium. The sequence continues at coordinate 14,665 of JAJXXM010000227.1, read as the reverse complement.
GACCACTCGGCGCACTGGACCTCGCCTTAGCGGAAGAGTTCGAGCATGACCTCGGTGAGCGCGTCGGCCTTCGCGAGCACCGAGGTCCCGATTTGCGTCTCTACCTGGGCCTGCGTGAACGCCGTCGTCTCCGCGCCGACGTTCGCATCGCGAATGCTCGATTCCGAGGCCTGAAACTCCATCGCCGCACGGTCGTCGTTAGTGCCGTCTTCGCCCAAACGCACGACTGCAGCGCCGATATACGCACGATCGTTCAGCAGCTGCTGCAATGCAAAATCAACCTGTCCGATCGTATCCTGCGCGGCGAGCGTTGGATCGGCTCCGGGCGCTCCGATTACGGTGAGCGTCGAGAGCCGTAGCGTCTGCGTGTTGACCGCAGGAATGCCCATCGCCACGGTCTCCCCTTCCTCCGAACCCGAAAGCACGTTGAGGGCGGGGTTACTCGCGGCTGAAATCGCTGCAGTCGCCTGATGAACCTTGATATACGAGGTCACGCCGACATCGGCTGAGGTAAAGTTTCCCGTCGTCGTTATCACGCCGTCGAACAACATCGAGGTTTCGTTCGGCGCGATTAAAAACGGCGAGACCGTCGACGTTTGGGTCGCGGTATCGTAGAACGTTTCCTGCACCGCGATCGAGACGCCGGTATTGACGACCTGCAATTTGATCGTGCCGTCGAGCGGACTGACGACCGGTACGTTTCCATCGCCGAGCGAACTCATCAGCGTAAAGTTGCCGCCGAAGAGATTCGGTGTGCCGTGAGCGAAATAGACCGTTTCGGTCGTCGGCGTCGAGGCAACCACCGTGCCCTCGTTGACGACTTCGGTCAATCCCGTCGCCGATCCGAATGAGCCCGCCGTCTCTTCGATATAGGCGGGCGTCCCATCGATCGGAGCGTCGACCGGAACCGCGCCGAAATTGAAGACCGCGTAGCCCGGGCCGACCGCACCGATGCCCTCGTAATTAATGTTATAGACTTGCACGCCGGCGGGATGCGCTTTCGAAAAATCGGCGACGAAGCTATTTGGACCGAGCACCTTCTGCACGACGACGACATCATTATTGGTAAAATTCGTTGGGTCGATCTGTAACACTTCACCCGCATAGAGCGGCTGAGCCGTTCCAGAAAGCGTCATCACGGCGACGCCGGCCGAGACGGCGGTAGCCGTGGTATCGTTGATGAATGCGTTGACGATGGAATTCGAGGCGAGCGCTTGCGAAAACGTTGCCGTCATCGTTCCGGCGGCCGGATCGGTGCCGAGCACATGAACGACCGCGTTTCCGGAGGTAAAGACCATACCCGGAACGATGGAGGACGAACTCGTCACCTTCACGGTCTGCGGTGCCGTCGAGGCGAGCGCGTTCTGTTCGAGCGTGACCGTAAATGTCGGGTACGGCGGAAGCGTATTCACCACCGCGCAGGCGAGGAGAAAGGCGCTCGCGCTCGTCGGCGTACCGGTCGGCCCGGCGGTAGCAAGGACCGAGTTTGCCGTCACGGTGAGCGAGGCGCTCTGTGCGGGCACGAAACCCGAGTGACTGCCGTCGAGCAGCGCGACGCCGTTAAAATTCGTGTTTTGAGAGATGCGATTCACTTCCAGGACGAGCTGGTCGATCTCGGCCTGGAGGTTCGCGCGGTCGGTCGGGCTCTCGATCGCACTCGCCGCCTCGACCGCGAGCGAGCGAATGCGCAACAGGATCTGCGTGGTTGTCGAAAGCGCGCCGTCGGCAACCATCGCCGCCTGCCGAGCGGTGTGAATGTTCGTTGCCGCCTGGTTGAAGGCGTCGACGCGGGTCTGCAGATCGGTCGCGATTGCGAGCCCCGAGGGGTCGTCGGCGGCATTGTTGATCCGCAGCCCCGAGGAAAGGTCACGCGCCGCCGTCTCGAGCTTCCCCTGCTGAGCGGTGAGCTCGAAATTCGCGTTGTTCGCCGCAAGATTACTTGCGATGCTGAAATCGGACAGCCCGGGGTACCTCAGTCGTAGGAGTGCCTAAGAGCCGCTCGCTTCGCCGACTCGTCCAATCGCCCCCGTCTCCGCCCTCGGAGGGTCCCTGGAGGAGAGAGTGGGATTCGAACCCACGGAACCCGTGAGGGTTCAGCGGTTTTCAAGACCGCCGCATTCAACCGCTCTGCCATCTCTCCGTCTCGGCCGTGCGCTTCTTCCGCACTCATGGTGGAAGCCCCGCCGGAGCGCTCCCTTTCGCGGCGCCTCTCCAGGCGCGTGCGTATGCTCCATGCCGCATCCGTTGCGGTATTTCACGCTCGTTCGCCCACCGGAGGGAATCGAACCGCCGCTGTGCTAGCATGTGCTGGGGGGATTCACGGACTCGGGAGGCGCGAGCGATTTTTCCACTGGGACGACCGATTGCATACGGCACGGAAGCCGTTGCGGCCCTCTCCGGCGTCGAGGTGCTCGACCGGTGCATTCTCGCGGAGATCGTCGAGAACACGTTCGCTCAGGTCGATGATTGCGCGCCGGTCGCCGATATTCTCGGCCGCCTGAATGCCGGGGAGTTTGCCCGCCTCAAGGATCGGCTCGTCGAATATTTTGAGATGCTCGTCGATCCGAATCTCGATGCGGCAACGCACAGCGCGCACGCGCGCCGCGTGGGAGCGATCCACGCATTCGTCGGCCTCGGGCCGCAATGGCTCGCTCATACCTACGCCATCGTCGAGCAAGAGATCGCCGATCGACTCGCCGCCTTACCGATCGAGCGCGCCGCCCGTGCCGAACGAACGCTCCATCAACGCATCTTGCTCGATATTCGCGAACAAGCCGAGAGTTATGGAACGGTCGGGAGGAGCCTGACGGCCACGATCACGCAGATCGATCGCGGCATCGATAGCGCGGCGAATCTCTCCGATCTTATCCGCGGAGCCTTCGAGGCGATGAGCACCATCGAAGGGCTGCTCGCCGGCATGTTTCTCCGCTCCGATCCCTCCGGCGAGCTCCAGGTTGAAGCGACCTTCGGGCTCGGTCGGCGCTACCACCAAGCGATGGAGGAGGGGCGCATCCCCAAGATTCACATCGATGCAAGCCGGGCCGCAGGGCGCGGCCCCGGCGGGCGGGCTTGGCGCAGCGCCGAGATCGTGGTGGCGCACGATTGGATGACCGGGGAGGACCGTACGCCCTGGCATTCGATCTCCGGCGAATTGGGCTTTCGAGCGGGCGCGGCGATTCCGCTGCTCGATGAATCGGGGCGTACGATCGCATTACTCATGCTCTACAGCCACTATCCCGGATTCTTTGCCAGCAATCGCATTGGAAAATTTCTCATCCATCTTCAACTCGTGCTCGGCCGCGAGGCTGCGCGACGCATCCGCGCGCCGATCGTTCCGATGAGCGAGAGCACCGGCTATCGTCGCTTGCTCGACATGCAGAGCGTCGCGGTTCTCTACCAGCCGATCGTCGATCTGCGCGACGGTACGTTGGTAAAAATCGAAGCACTGGCGCGTTTGACGGACGAACGCGGCGAGATGATTCCGGCACACCGCTTCCTGCCCGCGTTCGGTGAGTCCGATCTCCTCCAACTTTTCGAGGCGGTGCTCCGCATGGCGTGCCGGGACTGCGTCATGTTGGAGCGCGCCGGCCTGCGAACGAACATTGCGGTGAACATTCCGGCCCCCGCACTCGCCGATCTCCGATATCGCGAAATTCTCTTCGCTATCCTGACGGGAAACGGGCTCGCACCGAATCGGCTCACCCTCGAAATGCTCGAAACGCCCGAGGACGCGGCCGACCTTTCGCGACACGAACGCGCGATCGCGCAACTGCGCGCCGACGGGATCGAGATCGAACAGGACGACCTCGGCTCGGCGCATAGCTCGCTCGTCCGCCTCGACCGCTATCCGTTCGATGGCGTAAAGATCGATCAGGCGCTGGTGCGCGGGGCACGGCGTCACCCGCAACGGGCGCTCGAATTCATCCTTCATCTCACGCGGCTCGCCCACGCGCTCGATATCCCCGTAACCGTCGAAGGACTCGAAAACTTCGGCACCATCGAGGCGGCGACGATCCTCGGAGCGGATCGAGGGCAGGGGTACGGCATCGCTCGTCCGATGCCGGCGACGGACTTGCTGCGCTGGCATGCGGATTTTCAACATCGTGTCGATCCCCAAACGCCGCAGACCTCCCTTGGAGCGATGGCGGGCCTTATCTTATGGGACCTCCAACTCGCCGAGCTCGCTCGCTGGCCGAATATGCTCGCCGAATTCACCCGCAGCGACAGCGTCGTCGAACGATATCGGCGCACGCACGCCGCGACGGACGCTCGCCTGGAACAATTGCTCGCGCGGACGCGCGCCGAGGCCGGCCGCGGCGCCGACCACGAGCATTATCGGCATGCGCGCGAAGAGGTAATGAAACAGCTTCACGAACACTGGACATCGATGCAATAACGATAGACCGAGAACCGCACCGTCGCACCGTCAGGAGGGCGAACCCGAGAATGACCGAGATCGAGATACGGCGCCAGGTCGCCTGCCCGTACACGCGGGCGAAAGAGCTCCTTCGCGACCGGCTTCAACCGCTCGCCGAGGCGGGGACGAGCGTCGCGCAGCGGCTATCGATCGCCGTGCACGATCGAGATCTCGGGAAAGAGGTCGCGATGCAATGTGCGGTCGCACACGATCCGATGCATTTCGACGAACCGTGGGATATCTCGTGGGAGCCGGAGGTCGGCGCGATCTATCCGCGCTTTCACGGGTCGCTGCGCATCCGTGCCAGCGATACCTACGAAAGCGCGCGCCTCGAACTCCGCGGAACCTACGAGCCCCCGCTCGGCGCGATCGGAAAAGCTTTCGATAGCGTTCTCGGAAAACGCATCGCCGAGGCGACGGGAGAGCGTTTTCTCGACGAGATTGCCTCGGCGATCGAAGAGCGACATCGCGCCGAGGAGGCCGCAAAACCTACCGGGCGTTAATACGCCGCATAGTAGGCAAACGAGAAGCGTTTCATGCTTCGGATCGCAGCAACCGTCGTCACCGCCGTAAAGATCGACGCCGAAACGACGAGCCCCGCCACCATCGACTCCTGCGGGAGATGAGCGAGGAGCGCCCACCCGCAGGTCAGGACCGCCGCGCAGGTTCCGAGCGCCGTACCGATCACCGGCGCGCGCGGGCGGCTTAGGAAAAAGAGCAGTTGCGTGTTGAGCAGGCCGAGCATCACGAGGCCGTACGCCGGAATCGCCCACCGGAGCACCGCGAGCGAAAGTGCCGCATCGCCACTCGCGCCGAGGCGCGCCGAGAGAATCATGCGCGCACCGACGAGTTCGCCGAGCACGGCCGCGAGACCGGTCGCCGCGGCGACCACGAAAATCCCTAGGGCGTAAAAGCGCAGCATCGATCGATCGAACGCCGCCAAATCGCGAATCGACCCCTCGGCACCGCGGAGAATGCGGCGCGGTAGTGCCTCGAGCATCACGTTCATCACCCCGACGACCGGAAGGATCGCCAACAATGCGATATCGGTGCCGAGCTCGTACGCCGAGGCGTACGCGAAACCCCGACCATGCGCCGCCGCGATTCCCGCAGCGATCCGGTCGATGAGTATCGAGGTGAAATAGAGCGCGCCGAAGAGCGCATAGGGCAGGGTCGACCGCACGATCGAAACGAGCGCGGGCGGGACCGGTGCGCTCGTGGCCGCCGCGCGGCGCGCGAGCCAATGCATGGTGATTGCGAGAACCGTCGCCCCAAGAAGCCCGACCTCCGCCGCAAGCGTCGCCGGCTCCCACGGAACGTTCACCTGTCGATGAAAGAAGAGCACGAACGTCCCACCGGTTACGATGGTTGCAATCGCCGCCAACGCGACGATCCAGCCGAAGCGCCGGAGCGTATAGAGCGGTGCGAGCGAGAGTTGAAAAATCGCGGTTCCCGCGCAAAACGACGCCGCGAGCCAAGCGTCGGAACTCCCCACGAAACCGAGGAGTCCCAGAAATACCAGCAGCGAGACGAGCGCCGTCGCCGCCACGCCGGCGACGACGAATCGTCGCAGCGTCCAGGCCATCAACGCATCGTTCGATTGCAGAAAATAAAACGTCAACCGGCGCGCGATCGCCTGCGAGAAAAATCCGGTAACGACCTGCGCGGCGTAGACGCCGAGCGCGATCGCCGTCGCGAGGTGGAGGGGAGTGGAGAGGCTCGACCATAACGAGGCACCAAAAATTGCGAGGCCGATGACCGCGATGATCCATGGGGCCGAATAGAGCGATCCGACGGCGTAATCGCGACACGCCTGCGTGAACCAGTCAAGCGTCGGCGGCTCGCGACGCTCCTCATCGGTCACGTAGCGATTCACCGCCGCGCTCACATCGCGCGCGAGCGCAAAGAGATCGGGATACCAGAGTTCGGCGACGACCTCGGGACTATATCCGAGCGACTCGAGCAAAATCGCCACCTCATCGATCCCTTTCGGCCGCCAACCGATACCGAATCGGTCCCGACGCGAGAGCGCGACGATGGTACGCGCCGCCGATTCGACGGCCTGCTCGCGCCGTTCGAACGGTTCGAATGGATCGCCGGTACCGATCATACGCTCGCACCGAGGTTCGTCGGCGACGCCATGTTGGCATACAGCACGCGATAGTTCGTCAAGCAGCCTTCGAGTGTGAAGAGCTCCAACGCTCGCGCCCGCGCTTTTTTCCCCAGTGCCACGGCCTCCTCCGGACGCGCGAGCAGATCGCAGAGTGCCTCGGCGAGGCGCTGGGGACGCTTCGGAGGAACGACGGTGCCGCAATCGCCGATCGCTTCGCGCGCACCGCCGACGTCGGTCGCGACGACGGGCTTCGCACACATCATCGCCTCGATGACCGAATACGGAAAACCTTCGGATATCGAGGAGAGCGCGACGACGCTTGCCTCGGCATACGCCGCCGCCGGATCGGAGGTGGAGCCTCGAAAACGGATGCACGTTTCCAGGCCCAACACACGCACGAGCTCGAGAACGCGCAGGTTATACGCTTCATCGTGAACCGGACCCCAAATATCGAACACGACGTCCGGGAAGCGCTCGCGCACGAACGGCGCGCTCGCCACGAGCGTCTCGAGATCTTTAAGTGGATCGATCCGTACCATCGCGGTCACGGTCGGTCGTTCGGGGCGATGGTTGCGGTCGTCGAAGCGCGTCTGGTCGACGCCATTGTAGATCACCAGAATGCGATCTTCTGGAACGCCGTAGAACCGTTCCCAGGTCGCGTTGTAGCTGCAGACCGGAGCGATCACGTCGGCAACAGCGTACGTCGCACGCGCGATCGCCGAGAAGAGATTCTTCTTAATCGATCGGTCCGAAAATGGGAAACCCGCCCGCGCGAGTTCGAGGACGCGTTCGCGAAGGTAGACGCCGTGCTCGGTGAGCACCACGGGAATGCCGAGCGCGCTCTTCGCAGCGACCGCCACGAGTCCGCAGAGCCCCGCAGCGCTGGTATGGACGATATCGCTCGCTGGTATTTCGATGGCGAGCGGCGCCAAATACCGATAGAACGAACGCGTCAGCTCGATCGCCTCCAACGCCGACATAAAGCGGTCGTGCCACGCGCTCGCGCGAAACTGTGCGAGGGTGACGTTCCAGACCTCCTCGCGCCGCATCGTCCAGTCGTAATCGTGCTTGCGAAAGTAGGTGTAGATGCCGCCGATCGCATCGACCAGGCGCTGCGGATGGGCGCTCTCCATACCGCGAACGATCTCATCGAGAAATGCGCCGAAGAGCGGTACGAATTCATCGCGTAGCGCCCGAGGATCGCGTCGCAACTCCGAGCGCAGGTCGGCACCGCTATATTCTTCCATGCGCTCGTGCCCCCAAAGGGGAAGAGCGATGGTACGAACGACGTTCGGCGGCATTTCGTACTCCGTCGCGTTCGAGGGATTGCCGACCAGAGCGAAGACCGTAAAATCCACCTCGGCGAGTCCCGAAATCAAGAGATGACACCACGTCGAGACACCGCCGCGGACGTAGGGATAGGTCCCTTCGGTTAACAGCAGCGAGCGCACGGGCTAGGAGAGCGACGATGGACGATCGTCGGCGATCACCGACGTCATCGATTCGGCGATCGAGACCGATTTTTTTGCGAGTTGCAAATTTCCGGCGAGCAAAAAACATTTCGCCGCATTGACGTAGGCATCGGCGATATCGTGTCCTTGCTTCGAATCTTCAGCGAGCGTCAAATACATTTTCCCAGCGAGCCGGAGTAATTTATTCGAAAGGTCGGCGTGCTGCTGCCTTCCCGCCATCGCCGAAGCGCTGCGAAAGGCGATCGCCGCGCGTGCGTACTGCGCGCGATGCTCCGCGCGCTCCGCTTCTTCGAGATAGAGATTTAAGGCGTCGGCGTAACGCCCGAGTTGCTCGGCATGCGCGGCGGCGATCCACAGTGCATCTTCACCGGTCTCGGCAGGGCTTTGTGGCGCGGTCGGGGCCGCCAACGGCGCGACTGGCTCCGGAGGCAAGGGATCCGCGACGACCTGCTCGGGCGACGCGGCGGCCTCGGCGAAAAAACTTCGCCACCGCAGATGGCTCGCGATGCGCGCGATGAGCTCTTCGGGTTCGAAGGGCTTCGTCACATAATCTTGCGCGCCGGCCTCCAATGCCGCCACCTTCTCCTCCGTTCCGCTCTGTGCGGTCACCATGATGATGGGAATATCGCGCGTACGAGGATCGGAGCGAAGCCGTTCGGCGGTCTCGCGGCCGTCGAGGATCGGCATACGGTAATCGAGCAAGATGAGATCGGGGTGCTCGGCCGCCGCGCGATCGCAGGCGTCGGCGCCGTTTCCTACCGCGGTGGCGCGAAATCCTCGGCGCCCCAGAAGCGAGAGCAACAATCGACGAATATTCGCATCGTCGTCGGCGATCAGGATCGATCCGCGCGCCGGCGCCTCCATGTCGTGAGCGACCCGCTCCGCCGACAATGCGAGTGCGATATCGTCGCTCCACGCCTCTAATTGAGCGGCAACCCCGAGCGAGATTTTCCCGGCGTTGAAATATTCGACGTAGCCGAAGGGGCCATCGGCGCCGACGAGCGGCGTGCCCAACCGTTCGCCCTCCAAAACCGGAACCGCTGCGGCAATACGATCGCGAATTTGTGCCGGCGACGAGCCTAACGCAGAGTCGGGCTCCCTGGCGGCGCGAGCGGCGAGCAACGGCAATGCACCCGGTTCGCCGCTCCGCCAGATGTCGAGCTGCCGCAAGCCGAACTTCGCCAGCGCCTCTCGTGCCCGCTCCGCTAGATCGATCAAATATTTACTCCATAGCTAATGGTGGGACGAAAATCGACGTAATTTTTAGAGACGCCGATCGGCAGGAGATTTCCCCGAAGGTAGGTCCCGGTAACGCCGCCGAGTTCGATCGCCGGCCCTCGCAGGCCGAACGGCGTCAGGCGAACGCCGAGCGTGAGCTCCGCATAATTACCATAAAAATAAGGGTGTGTGTCGAGCGCGAGAACGGCGCGCGCAAAGACGCTGACCGGATGGCGCTCTTTCGGAGGCGTGCTGCCGATCTCCAACTGTTCGTAAAATTGAAGGTCGTGGTAGCGGCTGTAATAGATACCGTCTCCGAAAAAGTTGCCGTACGCCGCCTGCTCTCTCTCCGCCCCGCCCCACTCGCGATAATATTCGAGCCCGCTGCGCAGATCGCCGCCAGAGGGGGTCGCGGCAATGGAGCCGATTTTCGTCGTCACTCCGCCCTGAGCGAAGGCGCGGAGCCCTTTCGGATTTGTATACTGCAGCCCGAGTGCAAGCCCGGCATAGTTATCGTTGAGCGTTTGCGGAACCACCCCGCCACCCGTACGCGTGTCGTCGTTGGCGAAGAGATCGACAAACGGACGGATCGCGCTCGTACGAGAGCCGAACGGCTTATAGGCATCGATGGAAAACACGGTGTCGCGATAGAGCGAGGTATGCTCGAGATAGGTATAGAGAAAACCCGCCCGATCCGGCTCGGTGCTCGCTTGTGTTGCGGGCTCGGGGGTTGGCGTCGCGATCGGTGCGCCCTCGGCGGCGGACGCGCGCGCGCCGTGCATCGCGAAAACGAGCATGGTACACGCGAGGAATCGCTTCATCGTGCTTTCGTCGCTCCCATCGTATAGATACGGAACATGTGCCGTGCGGTGTCCCAGCGGCTCACGAAGAGGTCGTTACCCTCCAGCGCGAGCGATCGTACGTCACCGCGGAGCGCTCCGGCCGCGCGGATCGTTCCCCGTGGTGTGACGAGCAGAATGCGCTGCATCCTTCGGTCGTAGGTGATGAGCCCGCCATCTCCTGCAACCAACCCCGCGAATCGTCCGCCCTCATAGGAAGCGCCATGGACGGTCGCTCCGACCCGCCGCCCCCGTAGCACGTCGAAAATCTCGCCCCCGTCGTCGATGCCGTAAAGGTTCCCATCGAGCCAGGCGATGCCGACGAGCCAATTCATGGCGGGAGGGAGCGCGCGCCGCGACTCGATACGCGGAGTCCCGTGAAGCAGAGAAAATTCGCTCAGAACGGGGGCAGCACGCCCTCCGACGACGGCCTGCTGCGCGACCCAAAGGTGATGCTTTTCCACGGCGAGCGCTCCGATCGCGGCGGGCGCGCCGGCGCGGCCGCGTTCGAGTGCGGGCTCACGGAAGGCGGCGATGCGCCGACCGTGCCGATCCAAGAGGTAGATTAACGGCCGCGCCGTCGCGGCGGCATAGAGATGGCCTCCATCGAGAGCGATCGGCGCGACGGCGGTGAACTGCCCGTCCTCGATCTCGGGAAATTCGATGCCTTTAGTTTCGAGCGAGTCCATCGAGCGCAGATCCTGCGCGACCGAGGCGCTCGCGGAGAAGCCGATGCGCGGCAGTGCGTAGAGATTGTCGCTCCGCGAAGCAAAATGAACGTGTCCCGGATCGTAGACGGAGAATGCGGCGACGAAGCCGGCGTTCTTGAGCGCGCGAAAAATCGACGGCGTCAGGTTCGGCGCATTCGAGTGGCCCGCTTGCGTATTCGTCAGCGGATTCGCTCCACGCGGCAAGGCGGCGTTCTGCCCGTACTCACCGCTTGGATAGGCGAAGAGATCGATACGGGCGCCGGTGATCGGTTCGAAAGCGTGCCGAAAATGCACGAGGTCGTTTTGAATGCGTCGCTCGAAGGCGGCGAGCGTTTCGAAGCGCCGTTCCCGCGAAAGCCACTGCAAATTCGCGTACCAATAGGGCGAGAGCTCGCCGTGCGGACCGACGAGGAGATCGGAGTGCCCGGCGAATCCGTGCGACTGTAACGACCAGATGCCGGAGCGCGCCATCGCACGAAGATCCGCATCGTTGAGTCGGCCGCGCATCGTGCCGGTCGCGTGTCCCTCGAAGAACATCGTGGCGCTCGCATGGTACCGCCGCAAAATCGGCGTCGCCTCGGTCCACGCCGAGCGATAGCCATCGTCGAAGGTCAACGTCACCGATCGGCGCGGGAGACTCCCGGCCGAGAGTCGCCCGGAGAGAAAAGCCACCGTCTCCTGCATCGTGATGAAGTGATACCCGCGTTGCGCGAGCGCATGCAAGAGATCGTTGAAGCGCTGCGGCGCCATCCACGGGGTGCCGATGCCGACGTTGGGTTCGATGGGGTGCTTGGAGACCTGATGGAACATCAGGATGCGCACCGTCGGCTCGCGGACGAGGGTGAGGACGAGCTTTTTCGGGGCTACGACGGTGGGCGCCGTGCTTCCCGGAGCGAGCCCCAACAGCATGCCTATCGCGACGATGGAGAGGGCGAGATTGCGCATCCTACCCTCTTCCATTCGGGACTCACCGCATCCGCTATCGACGGAGCTTGGAGCCTCCTAGGGCGATTGAAAGAAAAACGCCGCGAATTTCTTGCTCTTGGTATCGATAGCAATGGTCAATTTTAGCATTGTCGCCTTAAAGCGAACCAAGTACACGTACTTCGTCGCATCCGGCACCGGCGAGCTCCCACGAAAGACGAACGCCGTCGGCGGGCCGAGCACGGCGAACTGCTTGGCGACCTGTTTGACCGTCGCATCGCTCAGCGATTTCGAAGCTTCCGCCGTAATCTGCGAGCGCTCGAGATGTCCACGTAGCAATGAATCGATGAACGCCTCTACGCGCGAGGTCACGCCGACGTTCTCACCCCGGGCGGGGGCGTTCGCTTTGAAGGCGAGGCGCGGGTGAACCGCTTCGAATATATCGTTTACGATGGCACCCGCCGGACCGTTCTCGCTATCGGTCAGTGCGACGACGGTCACATGTTGCGCGGGAAAGTATGCTCCATCGCTGACGAAACCGAACGTCCCGCCGTTGTGCCATATCCGCTCCTGCCCGTCGAAACGGTCGCGGATCAAGCCGAACCCATATCCCCCGGAGGAACCGACGGCGACGCGCACCGGGGTCGTCATCTCCCGGTAATCGCGTTGCGAGACGATCTTTCCGCTCCGCAAAGCCTCGTTCCAGCGCACGAGATCGCCGACCGTGCTGACGATCGCTCCCGCCGACCAGGCCCATCGGTCGCGCAGGGGAAATGCCGGCGCGACGCCGCCGTTTTTTAGGGGGCGGTAACCGCGCGCCATATCGGAGAGATGGGGTTCATCGGAGATCCAATGCGTGTGCGTCATCCCCGCAGGCGCGAATTCGTGTTGATCGACATATCGTTCGTAAGGCTCGTGCGAGAGAACCTCCACGATGCGCCCGAGGATGATGTAGTTCGTATTCGAGTAGCGCCAATGCGAACCGGGCTTGAATTCCAGCGGCTTTTTCGCGATCGACGAAACCATTTTTTCGTAGCTCCCAGCGTGCGCCGCCATGCGAACGAACCCCGGAACATTCGTGTAATTCGCCAGCCCGCTCGTATGCGTCAGCAATTGACGAATCGTTATTTGATTCGCGTGCGGAGCGCCGGGGAGCACTTTTGAAAGTTTTTCATCGAGCGCGAGTTTACCGGCATCGCGCAATTGGAGGATCGCCGCTGCGGTAAACTGTTTGGTCATCGATCCGATTTCGTAATGCGTGTTGACGTCGGCACCTTTTTTTGCCGCCACGTCGCGCAGTCCGTACCCGCGCGCATAAACGACACGGCCGTCCTCGGCAACGGCGATGGTGGCGCCCGGCGTCTTTAAAGCGTGGAGCAACTGTCGTGCCTCGCGGTCGATCGCCGCCGCAGGCACGGGAGTGGGGACGGCCGAGGCCGCCAGCGGGAGACAGAGCGCCGTTAGCGCTGCGAGCATAGGTGGTAGAGATTGTTTCATCGCCGGCATCTACGCAGGAGCGCCTGCGTTTGTTTCGGGTCGGTTATCCCTTGGTCAGAAAGCGCATGAATGCGGCACGCGCTTCGTCGGAGCGCATCGCTTCGGCAAACGCGGCGAACTCCGCACTCATTGCGGCGGCGAGTGCGGCCGCATCGGCACCGCGGATCAGTCGTTTCGTCGTTCGCATCGCGTTGGGGGGCAGCGCGGCGAGCTGCGCGGCCATCGCGCGCGCGCGCGCCTCGACCGCATCGTCGGGAACGATCTCCGCGATCAGTCCCATCGCCCGCGCCTCGTCGGCCGAAAAGCGCTCCCCTGAGAGCAGTAGCCACGCGGCGCGATTACGCCCGACGACACGCGGCAGGAGCAGGCTCGATCCCGCCTCGGGCACGAGGCCGAGCGGAACGAACGGCAGCGCGAAACGCGCCGAGGCCCCGGCGACGACGCCGTCGCAATGCAGGAGCAACGTGGTGCCGATGCCGATCGCAACGCCGTTCACCCCCGCGAGGACCGGTTTCTCGCAGGCGACCAGACGTTGCAAGAACCGCACGACCGGCAGATCCTCGATCTTCGCTTGCATCGCTCCCGCGGCGAGAAAATCCGCGATGTCATTGCCGGCGCTAAAATCTTGACGCCCGAGAAAGAGGATCGCGCGCACCTCAGTATCTTCGGCAGCACGCTCCAACGCCTCGGCGGCCGCAGCGTACATCGCTGCGGTCATCGCGTTCTTCTTCTCTTGACGATCGAAGCGAATCGTCATCACGCCGTCGGTGGTTTCGACGATCGCACTCATGGGATGGCCTTTCTGAACTCGACGAAGAGCCCGACGCCCGCATTTCGGTCTCCCGCGAGCCCGGTAACGGTATATTTTGCCGAAAAATTGAGCGCTCGAAGGCCCACGAGCATCTCCCCGTAGGAGCGGTGAAAACCGATCGCCAGCGAGGCATCGATCTCGGCGGCCCGTTCGGCCTTCACCGTCGGCGGCGTTATCCCGTCGCTATAGACGTAGACGTCGCTGCCCCAGAGCGTAGGAACGACTCCGAGGTTTGCCTCGAGCGTGCGATGGGCGCGCAACGGTTCGGTATAGCGCAACGCGTATCGGACTCCCGCAAGCCGCGATGAGACGACTTGCTGCAAATTCGGCAACGGCGTTCGTTGATTGATCACCGTCTCGCCGAAGCCGACGCTCAGCCGCGGAACAATGCGGTACCCAAGGGTAGCGTTGAAGATACCGATACTCGGCGTCGCCTGTCCGTAATACGCCGAGGCACGCTGCGGAATCGCAACCACCGGTATTCCTTCGAAGCGAAACGCGAGTCGCCGCCCACCGACGCGCGCTTGTAAAAGCGGGCCGAGGCCGGCGCCGTACTGCGTACCCGCCACATCCTTATGCACGCCGGCAACCGCGAAAAGCTGCAGCCCGACGTAGTTACGCTCGTGCGCTCGCGCCGTTCCGGAGCAGGCGAGGGCGACGGCGG